>NZ_LIYC01000129.1:0-443 GCF_001418765.1 Gordonia sp. HS-NH1 | reverse complement strand
ATCGCACCCGTTACGGCACCGACTGGAGCCCCCACCGCCGCGCCCACAACCGCCGACGGAATACCAAGTGCGACAGCACCAGCGGTACCACCGGCCATCACACCGATGATCGTGGCGGCAGCACGGCGGGTGGCCTCATCCTCGGGAACACCGGCAGAAATCAAACCCTGCGCGATCTTCGCCTCGCCGTACGCCGACCACGCGTTGATCGAGTTCACATCCCGCTTCGACATACCCTCCGGGATGTCGGTCACGAAGTTGCCCACACGGATCTTCTCCGGCGGCGGCGCGATCGGCCGAACCGGCGGCGCAACACGAGGAGCCACCCGATTGTTGATCAGCGGAGTGTAGGGCTCATCATAGGACTGCGACCCCGGCGCGGTGTACGCCTGATACGGCGCCTCCACCGGCGGACCCGGGATACTGCCCGGACCAGGAACCAC
>NZ_LIYC01000128.1:0-230 GCF_001418765.1 Gordonia sp. HS-NH1 | reverse complement strand
GCACTTCTCAAACAACACACACCGACCACCAGTCAGCCGCTCCACACCCCATCACAGGATGCCTCAGCACGACGTCTCAACGATCAGCCCAGAGAAAACGTGTGTTCTCTCAGAACCCCGATAGCGTGTTGGCAGCAACAAACCGGTCACCCGGCAAGCTCACCACTGGCACCCGCCCATTGAAGGCCGGCACCGTTGCGTGGCGTGTTTGATGTTTCACCCTTGAACAC
>NZ_LIYC01000127.1:0-477 GCF_001418765.1 Gordonia sp. HS-NH1 | reverse complement strand
TTTCGACTCAACGACCGAGGTTTGACTCTGAACGTGGCCGGTCATCACATACTGCTCGAGTCCCAAGAGGTTCGGTTTTGGTACGACTTCGGCAACGTAGCCTTCGAAGTGTCCTCATGACACTGATTCGATCGAAGTGCGACGAAGAGCGACCACTACAGAGGCGTCGAAGTTGATCAACCAAGTGTGCGAACTCGCGCGCCAATCTCTCCTTGCATTCTTCGACACCTACTCCAAGTCGACCGTCATATATGTGGAAATCCCTGGCAGCGATCGTGGAAAGACGCTGGACAGCTACTTCTTTCTTGACTCCGTCGATGTTCGCAACACTGACGAACTGTACGCTGACCTTGGGTTTACGTGGGGGTTCTCGATTCACCCGACCGCCGCGATCCTGACCGACGATCTCTCCATGCTGACCATCGAAGGCAACAACGTGCGCTTCAGATCATCGAGTGAAACGCCCCGGGTTTGTCG
>NZ_LIYC01000126.1:385-497 GCF_001418765.1 Gordonia sp. HS-NH1 | reverse complement strand
CGACCGACTCGACTCGGTCACCGGCGATCGTCGCCTGCTGCTGGGATCGCTGCTGCTGAACTGGATCGTCGGACCCGCGTTGATGTTCGCGCTGGCCTGGCTTCTGCTCCCC
>NZ_LIYC01000126.1:0-348 GCF_001418765.1 Gordonia sp. HS-NH1 | reverse complement strand
CTGCTGAACTGGATCGTCGGACCCGCGTTGATGTTCGCGCTGGCCTGGCTTCTGCTCCCGGACCTACCGGAATACCGGACCGGACTGATCATCGTCGGTCTGGCGCGCTGTATCGCGATGGTCATCATCTGGAACGACCTGGCGTGCGGCGACCGCGAGGCGGCTGCCGTCCTCGTCGCACTGAACTCGGTGTTCCAGGTGATCATGTTCGCCGTGCTGGGCTGGTTCTACCTCTCGGTGCTACCCGGATGGCTCGGCCTGGAACAGACGACCATCGACACCTCGCCGTGGCAGATCGCGAAGTCGGTGCTGATCTTCCTCGGAATCCCCTTGATTGCCGGCTATCTC
>NZ_LIYC01000125.1:0-507 GCF_001418765.1 Gordonia sp. HS-NH1 | reverse complement strand
GGTGTCAGATGGTCTGTGTAAGTCCAGTGCTCATCAGTGAGAGGAAGATCTATGAGCATGGCGTTAGACGACAAGCAGCAGGGCCACGACGACGAGCAGTTGCCTGAACTGGCCGAGCCGCGCTCGACCGCGGAAGTCGCCGAGGCATTACAGGCCTCGGGCATGGTCGATGAGCTGCTCGCCCAGATCGATACCGGCCAGATCCAGATCACCGGCGAAGGCGGGTTGATCCCAGGTCTGATCAAACTGGCCCTCGAACGCGGTCTGAAGGCCGAGCTGACCGATCACCTCGGCTATGCCAAGGGCGATCCGGCCGGGCGGGAGTTGCCCAACGCCCGTAACGGGTCGAGCCCGAAAACGGTGGCCTCGGAGGCCGGGCCGGTCGAGCTGAACATTCCTCGTGACCGTGACGGCACGTTCACCCCGCGGCTGGTCCCGAAGGGCTCGCGCCGCCTCGGCGGCCTCGACGACATCATCATCTCGCTCTACGCCGGCGGCATGACGTTG
>NZ_LIYC01000124.1:0-535 GCF_001418765.1 Gordonia sp. HS-NH1 | reverse complement strand
CCGCGGCGATACGGGCGGTACGCAAGACCGGTGGAGCCGGTCGCGCCGCCTATCACCCGGATATGTTGTTGACCTTGTTGATCTGGGGGTGGGCCCAAGGCCAACGGTCCTCGCGGCAGCTGGAACGGTTGTGTCACCGCGACGTCGCCTACCGCATCATTTGCGGTGGTGAGGTCCCTGATCACGTCACGATCGCCCGGTTCCGCGCGGACTGCGCACCCGCGATCGAGGACCTGTTCACCCAGGTGTTGATGCTGTGCTCGCGGGTCGGGATGGGCCGACTGGGGGTGGTGGCCCTCGACGGAGTGAAGATCGCCTCGAACGCCTCGCTCAGCGCCAATCGCACCGAGCAAGGCTTGCGGGAAGCGTTGGCCAGTGAGGCTGCGCGCGCCGCGGCCGAACACGCAGCCGCTGACACCGCCGACGATGATGTTCATGGTGATGACCGCGGTGACCTGTTACCCCGCGGGTTGCACGATCCGGGGTCGCGGCAGGCCCGGATCGCCGCGGCGCTGGCTGATCTGGCTGCCCACAC
>NZ_LIYC01000123.1:0-563 GCF_001418765.1 Gordonia sp. HS-NH1 | reverse complement strand
TGTACTGACCTGAGAGGTTGGGTACGCGGCTGGCTGGTGGTTGTCCTCCGAGTGCTGTGTGACCGCGGTGGTGATTGTAGTGGTGCAGCCAGATCGGGAACTGTGCGCAGCGTTCGGTGTCGCTGGTGTAGAGCCGGTCGTAGGCCCATTCGTCGGCCAGGGTGCGGTGAAACCGTTCGACCTTGCCGTTGGTTTGCGGCCGGTACGGCCGGGTTCGGCGGTGGATGATCGATGGCCCGAGCGCATCGGCGAATGCATGCGACTTGTAGCAGGAACCGTTGTCGGTCAATACTTTCCGAACCTCGATACCGCGCTCGGCAAACCACTGCTGGGCGCGCAGCCAGAACTCAGCGGCCGTCTCTTTGCGTTCATCAGCCAGAATCTCCGAGTACGCCAACCGTGAGTGGGCATCGATGGCGGTGTGCAGGAAGTGATAACCGCGCACGGGGTTGCGGTACTTGTTCTGCTTCCCGCTGCTCTTGTCGGCGCGACTGTTACGGCGGCCGGCGGTGCGGCCGAGTTTGCGCCAGCCACCGCCGGCAGGGATCTTGCCGAGTTTCTTG
>NZ_LIYC01000122.1:0-588 GCF_001418765.1 Gordonia sp. HS-NH1 | reverse complement strand
CCGCGCAGAACATGTGCAGCCCGCCGATTACGGCCCAATCGATGACCAGGTAGTCACCCGGAGCCCACACCGCCGGGCGGCGGCCACGATGATGATCACGGCGCCACTGTGTTTTCTCCTGGGCGACGAGACGACGGAAGTTGCGGGCCGAGCCCTCATAGCCCGCGGCACGTGCTACCGGCAGCAGTCGCTTGGCGGTGATCCGGCCGTGTGACCGCTCGACTCGCTCAGCGACCAACTCGGCGACCGCATCGTAGTTGCGGGCCCGTTCCTTGCGGTCGGGTGGTTGATCGTCGGCCTCGAACCGGTCGACCACACGCTTGACGGTCTTGTGGGTGGTGCCGCACACCTCGGCTGCGGCGCGATAGCTTCCGAGTTCTCGGTAAGCAGAAATGATGTCCATACGGTCCTTCGCAGACTTCAATGGAACTCCCAGGCGGTGATGGTGATCGGTTGGCACCTTCACCGTCATCGCCTGGGCCCTCAGTTCCGGGTCGACACGACGAACACAGGGTGGGGACTTTTATCTGGCCACCAGCGGGGACCTCGACCTGGCCACCAATGGGGACTTTCTCATGGCCATGGACA
>NZ_LIYC01000121.1:0-603 GCF_001418765.1 Gordonia sp. HS-NH1 | reverse complement strand
GACGGCTTTGTCGAGCATGGTGGTGAAGGTGGTGACATCGGCAGGGTTGTTGCCCACGCCGGTCGCGATGATCAGCCCGTCATCGCTGGTCACGGCCTGGCAGTTGAAGCCTTGGAGCCAGCCGCCGCCGCGCAATCCCATCATCCGTGATTGCGGGTCGGTGATGTTACGGCGGGGTTCCCGTGACGGTGCAGCCGCGGTCGCGGTGGTCGGCGGGGTGCAGACCGCAGCGGGCCGAGCCGCTGCCGCGGCGTCACGTTGCTGCTGCCGCTGCTGTGCCCGCTCGAGTGCTCGTTGGGCGCGCCTGACGTAGTAGTTCGTCTCGACCGGCCCGGGTTTGCGGCCTCGCTGACCAGGTCGATAGTGGTCGATCTTTGCTTGGTGGGTCGCGATGGCCCGCGCCAACGATTCGGTCAGCACCTCGACCTCGATCTCGATCGGCAACGATCCCTTGCCTGTGGCGGGCCCGCCCGCAGCGCGGCGTTCCCGCGCCCGCTCGATCTTCTCCTCGCGGGCCTGCTGGGACTTCTCGGCGGCCTGGTCACGTTCGTTCCTACGCTGCGCGGCCACCGCTTCGGCGTTGGTGAGTAGTTCAGTGTGGGC
>NZ_LIYC01000120.1:0-616 GCF_001418765.1 Gordonia sp. HS-NH1 | reverse complement strand
CGAAGACATCCCAGGGGTGCTAGGTGTCAAGCGGCGAGGTTGGTGCGGTGGTTCCAGGCGGTGTGTTCGTTGTAGGGGGTGCGGTGTTTGAGGCAGCCGTGGAGGATGCCGATGAGTCGGTTGGCGACCGCACGCGATGCTTGGCTGTGGGACTTCTTCTGGTCTCGGAGGCTGTCGTAGTAGGCGCGGGCGCCGGGACTGCCGGTCAGGGCGCTTTGCGCCATCCGTAGGGCGGCGTCGTTGAGTCGGGTGTTGCGGATGTGGCGGGCCAACACGACGTGTCCTTTGCCCGAGGCGATGGTCCGTGGTGAGGTACCGGCGTAGTTTCTGCGAGACTTGGCGGTGGCATAGCGTTCGGGGTCATCCCCGAACTCGCCGAGCATCCGGGCGCCGGTGATGTCACCGACTCCGGGCATGGACAGGTAGATCGCGGCGTCCGGATGCGCTTTAAAAGACTGAGCCATAGTGGTTTCGAGTTGAGTGATCTGGGTGTTGAGAGCGGCCAGCATTTCCACGGTCGCGGTGACTGTCGCCGCATAGGCTGCGGTGAGTGTCTCCGGTGCGCTCAGGTGGCCGCCACCGCGTAGAGCCTGCTGGATGTCGCGGGCGCGTTGGT
>NZ_LIYC01000012.1:0-131988 GCF_001418765.1 Gordonia sp. HS-NH1 | reverse complement strand
GTCCGTGGTTAGTACACCTAGTGGCCCCCTGTCCGAACTGCGACCTCCGTGAGTTCGCTCAGCTAACCCGCCGTAAGCACACACCTACAGCGACACCTTGTCATCGGTGGGTCAGCCCGCCACGACCGCAGTCGACTGCCTCGCGATTGCCAGCTCTTCATTGGTCGGCACCACGAGCACATCCACGGCGCTGTCATCCGCCGATATCCGCCGAGCAGACTTGCCACGCACAGCGTTCCGCTCCTCATCGAGGACGATCCCGAACCCCTCCAGGCCCGCCAGCGCACGAGACCGGACGACTGCCGAGTTCTCGCCGACTCCGGCAGTGAAGGTGATGGCGTCGACGCGCCCGAGGGCGAAGGCGTAGGCGCCGAGGTAGCGACGTAGGCGATGGATGTAGACGTCGAAGGCGCGACGGGCGGCGTCGTCACCGGAGTCCATCAGCTCGGTGATGGTGCGAAAGTCGTTCTCGCCGCACAGACCTCGAAGTCCCGAACGCTTGTTGAGCAGCGTGTCGATCTCGCCGACGGACAGATTCGCCACCCGGTTCAGGTGCAACACCAGCCCGGGGTCGATGTCACCGCTGCGGGTTCCCATGACCAGCCCCTCCAGCGGGGTCATACCCATCGACGTGTCGATGGGCTGTCCGCCGGCGATGGCCGAGGCCGACGCGCCGTTGCCGAGATGCAGCACGATCTGGTTCAGCGACACCGGGTCGCGGTCCAGGAACTCGGCCACCCTGCCGGCCACGTACTCATGGCTGGTGCCGTGAAAACCGTAGCGGCGGATCGCATGCTCGTCGGCCACCGCACGGTCGATCGCGTACGTCGCGGACGAGTCGGGGAGCCCATGGAAGAAGGCGGTGTCGAAGACCGCGACCGACGGGACGTCGGGGAGCAACTCCTGCGCGGCCAGGATGCCGACCAGGTTGGCCGGATTGTGCAGCGGTGCCAGCGGGGAGATCCGCTCGATCTCCGAGATCACCTCGGGGGTCACCACGGTCGGCTCGTAGAACGACCTTCCGCCGTGGACCACCCGGTGCCCCACCGCACGCAGTCCCGCCTTCGCCAAGTCGGTTCCGTTGTCGGCGAAGAAACGCTCCGCGCGCCGGACCGCGGCGAGGTGGTCGTCGAGTTGCAATGTCTCGGTGACCGTCTCACCGTTCTGCTCATGCGTCATCGACGAGCCGACATCGCCGATCCGCTCCGCGATGCCCTCGGCGACCACCGTGCCGTCCGCCGGCTGCACCAGTTGATACTTCAGCGACGACGAGCCGGCATTGAACACCAGCACCGCGCCGGATGCCCCGCTCATCGACCGGCCTCGGCGTCCGCGGTGTCGGCGGTGTCAGCGTTCCCCGTGATCGGGTCCACATCCCCCTGTTGGGCCTGGATCGCGGTGATGGCCACGGTGTTCACGATGTCGGAGACGAGAGCTCCACGACTCAGATCGTTGATCGGTTTGTTCAATCCCTGCAGCACCGGGCCGATCGCGATCGCGCCCGCGCTGCGCTGAACCGCCTTGTACGTGTTGTTGCCGGTGTTCAGATCGGGGAAGATCAACACGGTCGCGCGACCGGCGACCGGCGAATCGGGCATCTTGGTCTTCGCCACCGACGGTTCCACCGCGGCGTCGTACTGGATGGGTCCCTCGACCAGCAGTCCTGGTTCCCGCTCGCGCACGAGTTCGGTTGCCGTCTTGACCTTCTCGACGTCGGCGCCCGACCCGGACGTTCCCGTGGAGTAGGACAGCATCGCGACCCGCGGATCGATGCCGAAGGCCGCCGACGTCTGCGCCGACGAGATGGCGATGTCGGCGAGCTGTTCATCGGACGGGTCCGGGACGATGGCGCAGTCACCGTAGGCCAGCACCTTGTCGGCCAGGCACATGAAGAACACGCTCGAGACGGTGGAGACCCCCGGTTTCGTCTTGATGATCTCGAAAGCCGGCCGGATCGTGTGTGCGGTGGTGTGCGACGCCCCCGACACCATCCCATCGGCGCGGCCGGTGTGCACCATCATCGTGCCGAAGTAGGACACATCCCGCATCTTCTCCTGTGCCCGTTCGAAATCCATGCCCTTGTGTTTGCGCAGATCGGTGTAGACCCGGGCGAACTCGTCGAGGTACTCGGACTCGGCCGGGTCGATGACCGTCACATCGGCCAGGTCGAGTCCGAGTTCGATGGAGCGTTCGCGGACCGTGTCGGGATCGCCGAGGATGGTGAGATCGGCGACGCCGCGCCGGGCAAGCCGGTTGGCCGCGCGCAGGATTCGGTCATCATCCCCCTCCGGCAGCACGATGTGCTTCCGGTCGGCACGCGCGCGGGAGATCAGCCGGTACTCGAACATCTGCGGCGTCACCACCGTCGGCGTCGACACGTTGAGGTTGTGCATGACCTTCTCGGGGTCGACGTGGGTCTCCATCATCGACAGCGCAGCCTCGATCTTGCGCACGGAGCCCACACCGAGCTTGCCCCGCGTGTGCGCGGCCGTACGCGCGGTGTCGTAGGTGCCCTGCGGGCAGCTGATGATGGGCAGCGTCGGTTTGAGACCACTCACCAGCGCCTCGATCATCGGGTGCGGTTTGAGCCCACCGTTGAGGATGATGCCCGACAGACGTGGAAACCCCTGCGCAGTGTTCGCATTCACCAGGGCGAGCAGGACATCCGATCGGTCGGCCGGAGTGATGACGACTGTGCCGTCGGTGAGCCTTTCGAGGATGTGCTCGACGGTCATGCCGCCGACCATCACCCGCAGCGCCTCCCGATCGAGCAGCTCCTCGTCGCCGCTGTACATGGTCGCGCCGAGCGCCTCTTTCAGCTCCCCCATCGTGGGCGCGAACAGCACCGGCTCCTCGGGGAGGCACAGCGCCGGAATCCCGGTGCTGCGCAGCTGTTCCCGGATCTCGCCGAGCCGATCGGGATCGCACCGGTTGGCGACGAGCGCGACCGGGGTCGCGTGCGCGGCTTTCACCTCGGCGATGAGGCCTTCGGCCAGACCCTGCAGTTCTGCCGGCGACCGGTCGATCGCCCTGATGGCCAACACCATCGGGGCAGCGAGATTGGCCGCGATCCGGGCGTTGTAGCTCAGTTCGGACGGAGTTCCGACGTCGGTGTAGTCCGAGCCCACGATGACCACGCGGTCGCACCGGGACTGGATGGCGTGGAAACGGGCGACGATCTCCGCGATCGCACCTTCTGGGTCGTCGTGGACCTGTTCGTAGGTGACGCCGAGACAGTCCTCATAGGGGAGGTCGGCGGAGTCGTAGTCGAGGAGCAGATCGAGGATCGGATCCCGATCCTCGGTGGCCGTCCGCGAGATCGGACGGAACACGCCGACCCGCCCGCCGGTGGCCGACAGCAGCGCCAGCAGCCCCAACGCGACGATGGACTTGCCGGTCTCCCCCTCCGCGGAAGCGATGTAGATACTCGTCGTGGTGTCGGCGACGACCTGTTCCGCACTCGCGGGTCCGTCGGCGGTCTGGACTGCATCCGTGGCCATGCGCCCCAGCATAGTGGCGCTCGAGCCACGCACCCCTCCCGGCGGATCGAGGGTCAGATCAGAATTCCCGGATTGCACACGCCGGCCGGATCGAGCGACGCCTTCACCGCCCGCAACGCCTCCAGCGCCAGGGGCCCGATCTCGTCGTGGTAGGCGTCCCGATGATCCCGACCGACCGCGTGGTGGTGGGTGATACTGGCCCCGGACGCCCGAATCGCGGAATTGGCCGCGGTTTTCGCCGCCGCCCACTGCGTCAGCGGATCGTCGCCGAACGGTGCGACGACGGTGAAGTACAGCGAGGCGCCCGACTCGTAGACGTGACTGATGTGGCACATCACCAGCGGCGGCGTGCCCGACGCCGTGAGCGAGTCCGTGAGGGCAGCCGTCACCGCGTCGCGCACCTCGTGCAACCGCGACCAGAAGGCGACGGTCTCGAGCGTCTCGACCAGCACGCCCGCATCGAGCAACGGATCGCGCAGATACGGTGCGGCGAAACGGCCTGTCCGCCAGGACTCCCCGGGACCGTCGCCCAGCGCGCTCCCGCCGGCGTCGGTCAGGACCGCCGACGCCGCGTCGCGACGGCGTGCCACCTCGTCGGCGGCACCCTCATATCCGGCGACGACCAGACACCCCGCGGACCCACCATCGCCCGCTAAGCTCCCGGCGCCGGCGTCATCCGGCCCGCTCGCTTCGCTCCCGGCGCCGGTGTCATCCGGCCCGCTCGCTTCGCTCCCGGCGCCGGTGTCATCCGGCCCGCTCGCTTCGCTCCCGGCGCCGGCGCCGGCCGGATCCGCGAGATTCAGCGCGGTCTCCACCTCGTCGGACAGCCTCAGCACCGTCGGCAGCGGACCGTCCTGGGCGAGCCGGCGAAGCGCGGTCGCGCCGTCGGCGAACGTGGCGAAGCGCCAGGCGTCGAAGACTCGGGCCACCGGCACCGGCCGGATGCGCACCTGCACGCTGGTGATGACACCGAACACACCCTCCGATCCGAGGACCAGCTGACGTAGATCGGGGCCGGCCGCCGAGCGGGGCGCGGTACCGAGTTCGATCGTGCCGCGCGGGGTCGCCAGCACGAGCCCTTCGACCATCTCGTCGAACCGCCCATAGCCCGCCGACGACTGGCCGGCAGATCGGGTGGCCGCGTAGCCGCCGATCCCGGCGCCCTCGTAGGACTGCGGGAAATGCCCGATGGTCCACCCCTTCTCACGCAGGAGCGCTTCGGCCGCCGGCCCCCGCAGGCCCGCCTCCAGGGTCGCCATCCGGGAGATCTCGTCGATCTCCACCACCCGGTCGAGGCGTCGCAGGTCGAGGCTGATCACGCCGGTGACCGCGGCGCGGTCCGGCGTCAGACCACCGACCACGGACGTCCCACCGGTGAAGGGCACCACGGCGATCCGCCGGTCCGAACACAGCCGGAGGATCGCGACCACCTCGTCGTGGTCACCGGGGTACACCACGAGATCGGGCGCATCGCCGGCGTCGCCCGCACGCAACCGCAGGATGTCCGGGGTGGAGTACCCGCGCGTGTGCTGAACCCGTGCGGCATCCGCGTCGGTGACGTTTCCGGCACCGACGATCGCCGAGATCTCCTCTCGGACACTGGGACCGACGACCGGTCGGGGAAGGGTGATCGTCGCCGGGTCGACGCCGGAGTCGGCGTCCCGGCCGCCGGCGAGCGCAGCCGCCGCGCCGGGCAGTTCGGCGGTGCGCGCCGGGTCCCCCCATCGCGGCCGGCGCATCTGGACGACGGGTATCGCGGTCTCGTCGGACATCCGCTCGTCGGTCATCGGGCCGCGCCCGGTGCGGCACCGCCGGTCGGCGGAACACCCCCGGAATCATCCCCGCCGGAGGCGTCTCCCTCGGCGTCGGTGCGCACGACCGCCCGGACGACGAGTTCGGCGATCTGCTCATCGCTCAGGAAGCTGTCGGGGATGAGCATGAGGGAGTAGATGGTGCGGACGAGGAACTCCGCGGCTCCCCGCGGGTTCGGGAACAGCTGGTCCCCGATCTGGGGTTCGAGGTCGGGCAGGGTCTCCGACACGATCTGGTGGATGAGGGTGGGCCCGGCCGAATCGCTGGTGGCGACCAACGCGCGCACGACCTCCTCGGGCTCCTTGCGCAGGACGTACTGCAATGCGTCGTGGTTGCGGATGTAGGGCAGCACGTTCACCACCTGCGCGTGGATCTTGCCCGCCGCGTCGGGTGCACTCGCCGACCACTCCACCAGCTTCACCCGCAGCAGCGAGACCTCGCGTTCCACGATCGCCGTGACCAGCGCTTCGCGCCCGCCGAACATCCGGTAGGCGGTGGCGCGCGCGACCCCGGCGTGCCGGGCCACCGACGTCAGACTCAGCGTCTTGGCCCCGAACCGGGAGACAAGCCCGACTCCGACATCCACCATGCGGTCGCGATCCATGCGAAAACCGTAGCGAATCAGGATGAGGCGGGAACCGTCGTGGTCGTCGTGGTGACGGTCGGCGGCGGGATCGCGGCTTCGGCGGACCCGGCATCCCCGGTACCCGGCTGCGGTGCCGAGTCATCCGCGGGCACGTCGGACTCGCGTGACGTGGAGGGCGCCGAGGGGGCCGGCGGAGGCGATGAACGACGGGCCGGCGGCGTCGTCCGCTCGGGTACCGGCGCCTCCGCGCGCGCGCTGATCGTGGTCTGGCGCTCGACGCGGTCGGCGCCCGTACCGCCGCCACGGCAGTCGACGACGAAGACCCTCGACACGCTCGGGAACACCGAGGCCCCGAGCGTCCCGCGCGAGCCCGGCCCCATCGACGCGGAGTCGGTGGGACGGAGCGCACCGCTCGGCGTCAGGGTGCACTCCACAGCAGGGCTTCGAGTGGCGTTGTTGTACAGAGTGATCTGCAGATGGGTCCCGTCGACACGCAACGAGCACCCGGGGATCGGCCCGGAACCGGAGAACGGTGGGCAGCTCACAGTGGGCGGCGCCGCAGGCGATTCCGAGTCGACGGTCAGCAGCGTCGCCACCGCACCGAGAGTCAGCGACCCGCCGATGGCGAGGCCGGCGACGAGCTTGCGCATGGCGGTGTCCCCTCGGTTGCGGTCGTGCCGGGAACCCGTCGTGGCTCGGGAGGCGTCAACGCCGGCGACGATGCGTCCAGGCTACGCGCACGCCGGGCCACGCGCGGCCGTCTCGGCAGCAATCGGCGCGCGATGGCGACGCCGGCCAGGCAGAGCAGTCCACCGACGATGCCGACACCGGTGGGCAGCTCGCCGAGCAGCGCCCACGAGAGGACGATGACGAGTGCGGGGACCACGAGCGTCGTGGCCGCCATCGCGCTCGCGTCGGTCCGGGCCAGCGCGTAGGCCCACGTGGAGAATGCGATCGCGGTCGGTCCGACCCCGAGGTAGATGACCGCCCAGATCGCGCCCGGCTCGGCGACGGACAATTCGGTGACGGCGACGGGCGCGAACGGCGCAGTCGCCACCAAGCCCGCGACCGCACCCAGCCAGGTGGCGGTCAGCGCATCGACGGTGCGCAGTGCGGATTTCTGGATCAGCACGCCGGTCGCGTAGAGAATCGCCGCGGCGACCCCGAGCACGACACCGAGCCAGTCGGCGTGCGCGTCCGCGGTCGCCGACCCGCCGAGTGCTATCAGCACCACCCCCGCGAAAGCGATCGTCATGCCGATCACGAGATGGCGCGGGAATCCCTCTCCCATAAACAATCCCGCGGCGACGGCGACGAGGATCGGCGCCAGGTTCACGAGCAGCGCCGCGGTCCCGGCGTCGAGGTGACGCTCGGCCCAGTTCAGCAGGACGGTGTACCCGGCGAACCAGGCGACGCCGTAGGCCGTCACCATGGCGAGCGCTCGACCCCGCGGGAACAGTGGCCGTGCCTGCGCCCCGGTCGCCCGCGCACGCAGACGCACCACCGCCACGAGGATCGTCAGCGGGATGACCGCGGCGAGCAACCGCAGAAAGGCCATGGCACCCGGGGAGAACGTGTCGCCCAGCGCACGGATGCCGACGAACGCCGACGCCCACAACACGACGGTCACGAGTGCGGCGAGCGCGGGCAGTGGTGCGGCGGCGGACACAGAGGAGGCCGGCGTCAGGCGCGAGGACATGTCCTCCAGGTTCGCCCATTCCGCACTTCAGGACAAGTGAATACTCATTTCCGATACTTCAGCATCACTGTAGTGTTCCCGTTGTATCGTCTCCGCATGGTCGACATCCACCGCCTCCGGGTCCTGCGCTCGGTCATCGGCGAGCGGTCCATCGGCGGGGCCGCGGCCGCGCTCGGATACACACCGTCGGCAGTCAGTCAGCACATCGCCACGCTCCAGCGCGAGACCGGGCTGTCACTGGTCGAGCGCGACGGGCGCGGCATCGTGCCGACCGAGGCCGGCCTCATCCTGGCACGCGAGTCCGACACCGTCTTCGAACAGATCGCGCGCGTCGACGGCCTGATCTCGGAGCTGCGCGACGGGCGTCTCGGCCAGCTGCGCATCAACTACTTCGCCTCCGCGGGCGCCACCTGGATTCCGCCGATCGTCGCCACCATCTCCCGCGAGTTCCCCGGACTGCGGCTCGATCTGCGCCTCATCGAACTGATGGGTCCGTCGTCGGCGTCGCCCGACATCGAGATCTACGTGGCGGACAGCCGACGACCCTCCGCCGAGGTCGCGGGATTCGTCGGTCGCCGACTGACCACGGACCCCTATCACGCTGTCGTGCCGGAGGATTCAGCGTGGGCCGCGCTGGAGTCGGTGACCCTGCGCGAACTGTCCCAGGTCCCCTGGGTAGACAACGACGTGGCACGCGGACCCTGCCGGCAGGCACTGCTCGACGCCTGCACCTCGGTGGGCTTCGTACCCGACTTCAGCGTGGAGACGCAGGACTACCCGACCGCGATCCGCTTCGTCGCGGCCGGCGTCGGACTCACCGTCGTCCCCGAGCTCGCACTCATCGACCTGCCACCCGGTGTCGCGTCGATTCCCATCGTCGACCCCACGCCCGCGCGCGAGGTGCGGGTGAGGGTGCGACAGGCCGGACTCGACCTGCCTCCGATCCGGCGAGTGCTCGACATGCTCGACGCCGCTGTCGCCCAGACGGTTTCGTAGGCTCAGCCGAGCTTGCGCAGTCGTGGGGCGAGGTCGCGCTCGAAGTTCTCGAGGAAGCGGCGCTGGTCATGCCCGGGGGCGTGGAACACCAGGTGGTTGAGCCCGGCGTCGGTGTAGAACTTGACCTTCTCGACGGCCTCGTCGGGATCGGACGAGACGATCCACCGCTTGGCGACCTGCTCGATCGGCAACTCGTCGGCCAGGCGCTCCATCTCGGTCGAGCTGTTGACGCTGTGCTTCTGCTCCGGCGTCAGCGACAGCGGCGCCCAGAAGCGCGTGTTCTCCAGTGCCAGTTCGGGATCGGGATCGTAGGAGATCTTGATCTCGATCATCTTGTCGATGGTGTCGACGTCGCGTTCGGCCTTCTCCGCACCTTCGGCGACCGCGGGCAGCAACTTCTCGGTGTAGAGCTCGGGCCCCTTGCCGGAGGTGCAGATGAAACCGTCGCCGGAGCGGCCCGCGTAACGAGCGACGACCGGACCGCCGGCGGCGACGTACACCGGGATCGGCTGCTCCGGAACGTCATACATGTACGCGCCCTGTGTGTGGTAGTACTCGCCGTCGAAGTTCACTTCCTCGCCGGTCCACAGCTCGCGCATCAGCTTGATGGACTCACGCAGGCGCGCGAAGCGCTCCTTGAACTCCGGCCACTCGCCCTGGAATCCCGTCGCGTACTCGTTGAGTGCCTCGCCGGTTCCGACGCCGAGCATGATGCGACCGGGGTACAGGCAACCCATCGTGGCGAAGGCCTGCGCGATGACCGCGGGGTTGTAGCGGAAGGTCGGGGTCATGACCGAGGTGCCGATCTGCACCCGCTTGGTGCGCTCACCGACCGCCGCCATCCACGCGAGGGAGAAGGGCGCGTGCCCGCCGTTGTGCCGCCAGGGCTGGAAGTGATCGCTCACCGCAACCGAATCCATGCCGTGTTCTTCGGCCGCGACCGCGATCTCCACCAGCTCGCGCGGATCGAACTGCTCCGCCGACGCCTTGAAACCGAGCTTGAGTTCTGCCATGTCGCCTCGCTCCTTTGCCACCGGCCCCCATCGCCGGCCCGGGCCGGTCTGTCAGTCGGCCGAATCGTGTTGTGACCTCGCATACCAACGTAGAGCATGCGTGGGAACCCCGGCGTCGCCAGCCTGCCGCCGCGTCAGCCGGCCTGCCTTCCGGCCGTGCCCGCCTCATCTACCTCACCGGCGGTGAGCGTCCGGGACGCTCCTGCTCTCGTGTCGGCGATGTGCAGCTCCAGCAAGTCGGCCGCACGTTCGGAGTCGCGGTCGCGCACCGCGTCGAGAATCGCGCGATGCTCGGCCACCGAGACGCCGTGCCGTCGGCCCGCGGTCGGCAGGTAGTAGAAGCGAACCCGCTTGTTCACGTCGGCGACCATCGACTCGAGAACACGGTTGTGCGCACAACCGGCGAGGCCGACGTGGAAGTCGCAGTTGATCGCGGACAGCACTGCGTCATCGGTCGTCGCGTCCTGACGTTCGACGATCCGCACGAGATCGTCGAGTTGCGCCGCGGTCCGTCGTTGCGCTGCGAGCCACGCCGCTTTCCGCTCGACGATGAGCCGCGCCTCGAACAGGTCCGACAGTTCGGCGGAGTCCCGGTCCCGGACGTAGGTCCCGCGGTTGTGACGACGGACGACCCACCCCTCGGCTTCCAGGGACCGGAGGGCCTCCCGCACCGGGATGTGACTGACCCCGGACTCGCGGGCGAGCTCGTCGGCGTTGATCCTCGTGCCCGGCGCAAGCCGTCCGGAGAGGATGGCCTCCTCCACGTCGGCGCGGATCCGGTCGGCAGGCGCGGGGGTGGCGCCCACGACGGGGGCACGCTCGATCATGCAGAGATCCTATATGACGACGGTCGTCTCGCGCAGAGGTGCGTATCGGGCCGTCACCACCGCGCGAGATCGCGCTCGCTGTACCGCGGACTATGCGGATTAATCGGCTGTTAACGAAGCTGCAACGGGAGCGCGACGCCTCCGGCGTTTCCTATAGGAACCTGCAACGAGGTTCGGGAGGAACCATGAGATCCACCTCAGACATACCGGTCGCCGGCACCAGCCCTGACGACGCCGACGGCGATACGTCGGCGTTCGACGAGTACGAGGACCGGCCGGTACCGGCATCGGCGCGCAAATCGCTCTTCGCGGTGTCGTCGGTGTGGCTCGGGTTCCCGATGATCCTCACCTGCGCCGTCTTCGGCGGCATGATCGTGTACTCGCTCGGGTTCTGGCCGGGTATGGCCGCGATCGCGGTCGGCAATCTGATCCTGATGGCCTACGTCGGGCTGCTGAGCTACCAGGCGGGCCGCACCGGCGAGAACTTCGCGCTGATGGCTGCCCGCACGTTCGGCGCCAAGGGCTACCGCATCCCGGCAGCCTTCCTCACCACAGTGGTGATCGGCTGGTTCGCCTTCCAGACCGGTCTCACCGGATCGACGCTCGAGGCAAGCATGGGGTGGAACGCCACGCTGATCGCCCTGATCGCGGGCATCGGGTATGTCGCGGCGACCCTGCTCGGCATCCGGGCACTGACCGTGATCGGGATCGTCGCGGCACCGCTCTATCTGATCCTCGGCGTTCTCGCCATCGTCGACGCCTCGTCCGCACCCGGCGCCGGAGAGTTCGCCTCCTACACCGGCGGAGCGGGGGTCACCGCGCTCACGTTCGGAGCCGCGGTCACGCTCGTGGTCGCCCTGTTCGCCGACTCCGGAACCATGACAGCGGATTTCACCCGCTGGTCGGTCAACGGCAAGCAGGCATTCCTCGCCGCGTTCAGCGCCTTCCCGGTCGGCAACACCGTCGCGTTGACCATCGGCGGCGTCATCGTGGCGATGGGCGCTGGGGATGATCCGGCCACCAACGGCGGCGGGTTCCTCGGCATCCTCATCGACAACGGCGGCGTGCTGGTGCCGATCGCGGTCGCCTTCGTGTTCATCAACCTGGGTTCGGTGTGCACGCATTGCCTCTACAACGGCGCCGTCGGCTGGAGCGAATTGACCGGCATCCGGATGCGCGTGCTCACCGTCGGACTCGGCGCCATCGGCGTCGCGCTCGCCGTCGCCGGCATCTGGCAGCACTTCGAGGACTGGCTCAACCTGCTCGGCGTCGTCGTCCCACCGCTCGGGGCGGTCCTCATCGTCGACCAGGTGCTGCCGCTGACCAGGCGGGCCGCGTCGTCCGACGCCCCGACACCCTGGCGCGCAACGGCGTTCATCGCGTGGGGCGCCGGTGCGATCGCAGCGCTCGTCACCCACTACGTCGCCCCGGCCCTGTGTGTCGTCGCGGTGGGGATCGTCGTGTCCGGCGCCCTCGCGGCACTTCTGAGCCGGCGGACGTCCGCCACGTCGTCGACGCCGGACGTCACCGCCGAGAACACCACCTCGGCGCCGGTGTGACAGATCACCCCCGACATCCGCACACCCCCGACCAGGAATCGACCATGACATCTGCTGCACCACATGAATTCTCGACCATCGGCGGCGCACGGCCGTATGCGTGGCCCTACGACGGCGGGTTCGACCCCGCCTCCACCGCACTCCTCTGCATCGACTGGCAGACCGACTTCTGCGGTCCCGGCGGCTACGTCGACTCGATGGGCTACGACCTGTCGCTGACGCGGGCACCGCTCGAGCCGACCGCCCGGGTCCTGGCCGCGGCGCGCGACGCCGGCCTCACGATCATCCACACCCGGGAAGGTCACCGCGCCGACCTGTCCGACCTCCCGGCCAACAAGCGCTGGCGGTCGGGACGGATCGGGGCCGAGATCGGCTCCACCGGCCCCTGCGGGCGCATCCTCATCCGCGACGAACCGGGATGGCAGATCGTGCCGGAGGTCGCTCCGCTCGACGGCGAGATCGTCATCGACAAGCCAGGCAAGGGCGCGTTCTACGCGACCGACCTCGATCTCGTGTTGCGCACCAACGGGATCACGCACGTCATCCTCACCGGCATCACGACCGATGTCTGCGTCCACACCACGATGCGCGAGGCGAACGACCGCGGTTACGAATGTCTGATCCTCTCCGACTGCACGGGTGCGACCGATCCCGCCAACCACGAGGCGGCGCTCAACATGGTCACGATGCAGGGCGGTGTGTTCGGCGCCGTCGCCGCGTCGTCGGACCTCCTCGACGTGCTCGGCGCGGGGGTCGCCGACGCGCTCGCCGGATAGCGCTCTCGTCCCTGCGGGGCGGTGTGTTCGCTGCCGGAGGATTCCTCCGGCAGCGAACAGAGTGGACTTGAAGCCAACTTGAAGTTCTACCGTGGACGGCATGAGCATGCAGTCCGTGGCCTGGGACATGATGTACAAGTCCTCCACCCAGCCGAGCAGCAAACGGTTGCGGGGCGACCGCCGGGTGATACTTCGCCGGATCGGCGACTTCGCCCGCCCGCACCGGCGTCGTATCGCCTTCTTCCTCGTCCTGTCGGTCTTCACCGCGGTGCTGACGGTCCTGACCCCGCTGCTGGCGGGCCGGGTGGTCAACCTCATCACCGAGGGCGGCTCGGAGGCGATGATCGTGGGACTCGCGGTCGCCATCGCGCTGATCGCCGTCGCCGAGGCCGCCGCGGGGATAGGGGTCCGGTGGCTGTCGGCGAACATCGGCGAGGGCCTCATCCTCGATCTGCGTCGCGCCGTCTTCGACCACGTGCAGCAGATGCCGGTCGCGTTCTTCACGCGTACCCGTACCGGGGCGCTGGTGAGCCGGCTCAACAACGACGTCATCGGTGCCCAGCGCGCGTTCAGCGACACCCTGTCGGGCGTCGTCTCCAACATCGTCACGCTGACCCTGACCCTCGCCGTGATGATCGCGATCAGCTGGCAGATCACGCTGCTCGCGCTGATCCTGCTGCCGGTCTTCGTCGTACCGGCGCGGCGCATGGGCCGGCGGATGGCCGCGCTGTCCCGCGAGGCCGCCGAGCACAACGCCCGGATGTCGACGCAGATGACCGAGCGCTTCTCCGCTCCCGGCGCCACGCTGGTGAAGCTGTTCGGGCGGCCCGATCTCGAGTCCCGGGAATTCGCCGAACGCGCCGACCGCGTCCGCGACATCGGGGTACGCCGCTCGATGCTGCAGGCGTATTTCATGACGACGCTGATGCTGGTGTCGGCGCTCGCCCTCGCCCTGGTCTACGGGCTCGGCGGTTGGCTTGCGGTACAGGATCACCTGTCCGCGGGCGCGGTGGTCTCGCTGGCGCTGTTGCTGACCCGGATGTACGCGCCACTGACGGCCCTGGCGAATGCCCGCGTCGAGATCATGAGTGCGCTGGTCAGCTTCGAGCGCGTCTTCGAGGTGCTCGACCTGCGGCCCCTCATCACCGACGCGCCGGATGCGATCGCGGTGCCCGGCACCGAGAGTGGCCGACCCGTGCCGGTGTCCGTCCGGTTCGAGGACGTCTCGTTCGCCTATCCGGCGGCCGACAAGGTGTCCCTGGCCTCGTTGGAAGAGGTTGCCCAACTGGACAATCGAGCCGGGACGACGGTTCTGCACAACGTCGACCTGAATGTTCCGGCCGGCAGCATGGTGGCCCTCGTGGGGAGTTCGGGTGCGGGTAAGTCGACCATCGCGAGTCTCGCGACCCGCCTCTACGATGTCGACGAGGGGTCGATCCAGCTGGCCGGGGTGGACATCCGGAAGTTGCAGACCGCGTCGGTCCACCGGACCGTCGGCCTCGTCACCCAGGACGGGCATCTCTTCCACGATTCCATTCGCGCGAACCTCGTTCTCGCGCGGCCGAACACGTCCGACGACGAGATCTGGGACGCGCTGCGGCGAGCTCGGCTCGACGACCTCGTCGGATCACTTCCCGACGGGCTGGACACCGTCGTCGGCGAACGCGGCTACCGGCTGTCCGGCGGTGAGCGCCAACGGATGACGATCGCCCGACTGCTCCTGGCCCAGCCGTCGGTCGTGATCCTCGACGAGGCCACCGCGCATCTCGACTCGACGTCGGAGGCTGCGGTCCAGGAAGCACTCGGTGAAGCACTCGAGGGTCGGACCTCGATCGTCATCGCACACCGGCTCTCGACGATCCGGGCTGCCGACGAAATCGTCGTACTCGAAGCCGGGCGCGTCGTCGAACGCGGTGATCACCCGACACTCCTCGCCCGCAACGGTCGCTACGCCGAGCTCTACCGCACCCAGTTCGCCGACGACGATCCCGAGGACTCGGATTCGCTGACGGCGTGACCCTTCGTGACGCGGGCTCCGCAAGCTCCACCCGCTCCTCAGGGAGCAGGGGCAACGCGGGCTCCGCAAGCTCCGCCCGCTCCTCAGGGAGCAGGGGCAACGCGGGCTCCGCAAGCTCCGCCCGCTCCTCAGGGAGCAGGGGCGGGCTCAGTCGTCGAGGTCGTCGAAGTTGTCGATCAACCCGCGGCGCCGGGGGCGGTCGTCGGTGTCCTTGACCCGCTCACCGAGGCGGCGCCGGAGCTGCATGCCGATCAGCACGACGTTCACGACGACCACGGCGATCCCGACGGCCACCCAGAACCACCGGCCCTCCTGCCACCAGCCGACGGTCAGCCAGCCGATGCAGAAGATGAGGATGGTCGCGCCGACGATGGTCAGCGTCATCGAGAACGTCTGCGCGCTCCGCGAGAAGTCGGGGCCGGTGGTCACGTCGATCTCCCTGGATGGTGGACGGCTGAGTGTCGCGGCCGTCCCGAAGGTAGGAGTGTCGTGGTGAACGGCGAGGTCAGGACTGGATCACCATGACCACCGCGACGAGGACCGCCACCACCACTATCGCAGCGACCACGAGCATGACCTGCTTCGGGCCCGGCATCTCGCCTCCGGTGACCAGCGCGCGCGTCGTCCGTCGCCATCGCCAGGCCCCGAGTACGGCCAGCGAAGCACCCAGCCCGACCATCAGGACGCCCAGTGCGACGTCGATGAGCGGGGTGGTCTCGTCGGGCGACAGGTAGACGACGGCGATCCCGGCCGCCATGAATCCGAGGGCGGTCCGGACCCACGCGAGCAGCGTGCGCTCCGCGGCCAGGGTGAACCGGGCGTCCACCGCGCCCGGGGGTCTGGTCTCCAACTCGTCGGCGTAGGCGGTGCCCGGGTTCGCCGGGGTCGGGGTGTTCACGTCGTCAGCCGGCGCGCTTGCCCGTTCGTTCGTCAGTGGTCTTGCCCTCTCGGATCGCGTCGGTGGCGAAGGCCGCGGTCACCTCGACCGCGTCCAGTGTCTCCGGGTGATGCGAGCTCAGCACCGGAAATGCATGGATCTGCCAGGCGTAGATGTGGGCCACCGCGGTGACACCCGCCTCGTCGAGCGATTCGACGAGGTCGATGACGTCGGGCTCGAGCATCTCCCCCTCGGCCGCGACCAGGACGGTCGGCGGAAACGACGCGAGGTCGGCGTCGACGATGCGTCGCACACCCGAGAGCGGGATCGGGCCCCTGTCGAACTGCGGCGCCAGCCGGGCCATCTTGGTCTTCGGCAGGTAGGCGTCGGAACGGCTGGACCGGTCCGGATGAGTACCCAGATCCATGTCGAGCAGCGGCGAGAACCCGACCAGGGCCGCCGGGGTCGGGAGGTCCCGGGCCGCGACCGCCTCGACCACCTTGGCGGCCAGGAAACCGCCGGCGGAATCCCCGGCGACGATGACGCGACGGAACCCGCGCTCGTTGATCAGTTCGGCGTAGGCGTCGACCGCGTCGACGACGGACGTACCGACACCCGCCTTCGGCAGCTGGCGGTACTCGAGCGAGAACACCGGCACCTCACACGCCCGCGCCATCCGCGCCGCGATCGAGCGGTGCGTGCCGAGCCCGCACACCACGAAGGCGCCACCGTGCAGATAGAGCATTGCCGTGTCGCTGTCCCGGCGCGACGGCCCGACCGGCATGATCAGTTCCGCAGGCCGGCCGGCGAGGACCAGTTGCTCGCGGACCACGCCCCGGGGCTTGGGTCCGATCGCGATGAGCCGGTCGATGAGGAAGAGACCGGCGAGTCCCGGCTTGTTGACCGGCCACAACGCCAGGGTCGGCTTCAGGAGCACACGTGCACCGAGCCACATGGGGAACGACCGCAGGCTGGGCCGACGGTGGTGAACGATGGGCATCAGATTCCTCCTGGCCCGAAACTACACCTCGGAGCCACACGTTTCAGTCCGTTCATCGGCGACCGCGTTCACTGTGTCGAGGCCGGTCGGTCACCTTCGTCGGCTATATTCTCGGACTCGTGACCCCATCGCGGATGTGCCCGGCAGGTGCCGGTTAGGTGCCGATCCCACCCCAGTTCCTGCTGTCTGCGCAGGCAGACCCCCCTCGCACCCTCTGCGACGTACTCACCGCCACCGCCCGTGCACACCCGGACGCGGCGGCCATCGACGACGGCGAGATGACCCTGACCTACGGCCAGTTGCTGGCCGTGGTCCGCCGCACCGTCGCGCGCCTCGGCGAGGCCGGCGTCGGGCGTGGCAGCCGGGTCGGCATCCGGATGCCCTCGGGCTCGCGAGACCTCTATGTCGCGATCCTGGCAACCCTCTACGCGGGCGCCGCCTACGTGCCGGTCGACGCCGACGACCCGGACGAACGCGCCGAGCTCGTCTTCGGCGAGGCCGACGTCGACGCCATCGTCGACGCGGACGGACCCCGTTCGACGAGAACGGGGTCGACCGCTTCGACGCCTGCGGAACCCCCGGCCCGCCCCACACCCGACGACGATGCGTGGATCATCTTCACCTCCGGGTCCACCGGCAAGCCCAAGGGCGTCGCGGTCACCCACCGCAACGCCGCGGCCTTCGTCGACGCCGAGGCGGCCATGTTCCTCCCGGACGCCCCGATCGGCCCCCACGACCGGGTCCTGGCCGGGCTGTCGGTCGCCTTCGACGCGTCCTGCGAGGAGATGTGGCTCGCGTGGCGCAACGGCGCGTGCCTGGTACCCGCACCGCGCTCGCTGGTACGCAGCGGCATGGACCTCGGACCGTGGCTGGTGGCGCGGGACATCACCGTCGTGTCGACGGTGCCCACGCTGGCCTCGCTGTGGCCGCCCGAAGCCCTGGAAGCGGTGCGGCTGTTGATCTTCGGCGGCGAGGCCTGCCCGCCCGAGCTCGCCGACCGGCTCGCCGTCCCGGGCCGTGAGGTCTGGAACACCTACGGCCCGACCGAGGCGACGGTCGTCGCCTGCGCCGCACCACTGGGCGGCGGTGGTCCGGTACGCATCGGATTACCCTTGCGCGGTTGGGATCTCGCCGTCGTCGACGCCCAGGGCCAACCGGTGGCCGAAGGCGAGGTCGGTGAACTGGTGATCGGCGGCGTCGGCCTGGCCCGGTATCTCGATCCCGCGAAGGATGCGGAGAAGTACGCTCCGATGCCGACGCTCGGCTGGGAACGTGCTTACCGCAGTGGCGATCTGGTGCGGCTGGACACCGCGGGCCTGCTGTTCATGGGCCGCGCCGACGACCAGGTGAAGGTCGGCGGCCGGCGCATCGAACTCGGCGAGATCGACAACGCGCTGCAGAACCTGCCCGGGGTGAGTGGGGCAGCGGCCGCGGTCCGCAAATCCGCGGCCGGCAACAGCCTGCTCGTCGGTTATCTCGTGTCCGCCGACCCCGGCTTCGACGTGGCCGGCGCGCACGCCGAATTGCGGCGCCAACTGCCCGCCGCCATGGTGCCCACTCTTGCCCTTGTCGACGAATTGCCCACGCGCACTTCGGGAAAGGTTGATCGTGATGCGCTGCCCTGGCCCCTGCCAGGCAGCGGCAGACCAGTGGATGACGACGTAGAACTCAGCGAGACCGAGCTGTGGCTGGCGCAACTGTGGACCGATGTCCTCGGTCTGACCGTCTCCAGCCCCGATGTCGACTTCTTCGCCGAGGGCGGCGGATCACTGGCCGCGGCACAGCTCGTCACCGCTGTCCGCGAACGGTATCCCGACATCTCGGTGGCCGATCTCTATGACCACCCGCGCCTGGGCTCCATGGCCGAGATGCTCGACGCCCGGCGCCCGACGACGAGCATCGACGAACGCCACATCGAACCGACCCCGCGCTCGGCCGGGCTGGCACAGCTCGCACTGACCCTCCCGCTGACGACGCTCACCGGACTGCAGTGGGCGACGTGGCTCGGCGTGGTCAACAACCTCGCGGTCCTCACCGCCGAGCGGATGGACCGCACGGTCGAGTGGCTGGTCGAGATCAACTGGTGGGTCCTGCTGGCGGCGTTCCTGGTCTTCATCACCCCACCCGGACGCATGTGCATCGCGGCCATCGGCGCGCGAGTACTCCTCGCCCGCGTCTCTCCGGGCGTGTACCCACGCGGCGGCAACGTGCACGTGCGGCTGTGGGTGGCCGAGCGGCTCCTCGACGCCAGCGGTGCCGCCAATCTGTCCGGGGCGCCGTGGATGATCTATCTCGCGCGGGCGCTCGGTGCGACGATCGGGCGCGGCGTCGACCTGCACACCATCCCACCGGTGACAGGGCTGCTCACGGTCGGCGACGGCGTGTCCGTCGAACCCGAGGTCGACATCTCCGGCTGGTGGATCGACGGCGACGACGTCCACATCGGTGAGATCGCGATCAAACGCGGGGCGTCGATCGGCGCCCGGTCGACGCTCACCCCGGGCGCGGTCGTCGGACGCGACGCCGTCGTCGCCCCCGGGTCGGCGGTGTTCGGCCGGGTCAAGGCCCGCCAACACTGGGCCGGTTCGCCCGCGGTCAAGATCGGGAAGGCCGAACATCCCTGGCCCGACCACCGGCCCCCACGGGCGACGTGGTGGGTGCCGGTCTTCGGCCTGTCCTCACTGGGGCTGGCCGCGATCCCGTTGATCTCGCTGGCGTCGGGCCTGGCGGTGATCGGGTCCTGGGCACTGACCGCGGACCGCCTGCGGGACGCCGGGATTCGCGCGCTGATCCTGCTGCCCGCGGCCACCGTCACGAGTCTGTTCGTGTTCGCCGCGATCACCGCGGCCCTGGTCCGGCTCGCCTCGCTGGGCCTGAACACCGGCTACCACCCGGTGCGTTCCCGCGTCGGCTGGCAGGTGTGGATCACCGAACGCCTCCTCGACGCCGCGCGCACCTACCTGTTCCCGCTGTACGCGAGCCTGCTGACACCGATCTGGTTCCGTATCCTCGGCGCGAAGGTCGGTGCGGGGACCGAGATCTCGACCGCACTCGTACTCCCCCGGTTCACCACCATCGGCGACGGCGCCTTCCTCGCCGACGACACGATGGTCGCGTCCTACGAACTCGGTGGCGGCTGGCTGCACATCGACGAGGCGAAGATCGGCAAGAGGTCCTTCCTGGGCAACTCCGGCATGACCGGTCCCGGCCGCAAGGTCCCCAAGAACGGTCTGGTGGCGGTGCTCTCGGCGACGCCTGACCGGGCGAAGTCGGGGTCGAGCTGGCTCGGCAGCCCGCCGGTACGTCTGCGCCGGACCGCCGCCGAGACCGACACCTCGCGCACCTTCGAGCCATCGGCCACGCTGAAGGTCGCCCGCTCACTCATCGAGACGCTGCGCCTGGTGCCCGTCATGGTGTCGTTCGGGCTGGGTATCGGCCTGCTGCTCGCGCTGCAATATGTGGCGGTACACGTGCATTACGGGGTCGCAGCCCTGGTGAGCGGCCTGCTGCTGCTGGTCGTCGGCGCGATCGCCTGTGTCACCGCCGCCGCGGCGAAATGGCTCGTCGTCGGACGCATCAGGGTCAGCGAGCATCCGTTGTGGAGTTCGTTCGTCTGGCGGAACGAATTGTCCGACGCCTTCGTCGAAACCGTTGCGGCCCCCTGGTTCGCCAACGCCGCGACCGGTACACCGATCCTCAACCTGTGGTTGCGGATGCTCGGCGCGAAGATCGGTCGCGGCGTCTGGTGCGAGACCTACTGGTTGCCGGAGGCCGACCTCGTCACCCTCGGCGACGGCGCGACCGTGCAACGCGGCTGCGTGGTGCAGACCCACCTGTTCCACGACCGGGTGATGGCCATCGATCGCGTCACCCTGGGCGCGGGTGCGACCCTCGGCCCGCACTGCGTCGCCCTCCCCGCATCCGGACTCGGCGACTCGGCGACCGTCGGACCCGCGTCGCTGGTCATGCGTGGTGATGTCGTCCCGGCGCACACCCGCTGGCAGGGAAACCCCATCGCTCCCTGGCCGCGCTGACGGGGGTTCGACAAGCTCAACCGGTAGAGGGAAGCTCAACCGGCAGAGGGAAGCTCAACCGGCAGAGGGAAGCTCAACCGGCAGAGGGGTGCGATCAGACCGCGGCCTCTCCGGCGGCCGGCTGCTCGACCTTCTTGGGCAGCGTGAGGAGCGTGGCGATCGACAGGGCGACGAGCATGATGCCGCCGACCCATGCGAGCACCTCGAGCGAGAACGCGGGCAGCACCATCATCACGATGCCGGCGATGATCGCGACGACGCCCGACAGGATCAGGAACCAGGTCGGGGAGTGACCGGACTTGGTGATCGCCGCGTACAGGTCGGCGACCCCCTGGAAGATCCAGCCGATCCCGATGAACACCGCGAGCAGCCACACGGCATCGCCCGGGCTGAACAATGCGATCACGCCGGCCAGCAGCACGATTGCGCCGACGACGCCCAGCATCACTCGGACCCCGGTGCTCAGGAACGATGCCGCGAAGGCCTGGTAGATGCGGAAGATGCCGGCGATGATCAGCGAGATCGCGAACAGCAGCGCGACGACGACGATGGTCGGCCCGGGCCACAGAATCGCGATGACGCCGATCACGATGCCGACGATCGACGTGATGATCAGTGCCGTGCGCACGGCACCGACCAGTTCGTCGGGGAAGTGTTTGGTGTACACCGTGGCGAAAGTCATGGTCGGAGGTTATCCGGCACTGGAGGATTCGGCGCGCTATTCGCGCAGGAGTGGCACAAACCCGACCGTCGTCGTCGATGCGGGTGAACAGGGGGTAACAAGTAACGATGACCACTATCGCTTTCTTCGAGCCGATCAGCGGCACCGGCCGGCCTGACGAGGGAATCCGGTACCGACCGACCACCTTCGCGGCCAGCCTGTGGGCACCCGGCACCCTGAACGGTCCGGCGGTGTGCGGACTCGCCGCGCGTGCGGTCGAGACCGAGTTCGGCGACGACGAATTCGTACCAGCACGGTGCACCATCGACCTCTTCAAGGCGGCGCGCGACATCGTCACCTCGACGCGGGTCCGCCTCGTCCGGTCCGGCGGACGCATCCGGGTCGTCGACGTCGACGTGGTGC
This sequence comes from Gordonia sp. HS-NH1, assembly GCF_001418765.1. Taxonomy (NCBI): domain Bacteria; kingdom Bacillati; phylum Actinomycetota; class Actinomycetes; order Mycobacteriales; family Gordoniaceae; genus Gordonia; species Gordonia sp. HS-NH1. The sequence goes on along the minus strand of NZ_LIYC01000012.1, from coordinate 110,208 downwards.
AGCATCCTGAGGGCTCCGACGAGGTGGTCGTCGCCCGTGGTACGACCGTATTCCTGCGCACCTCGACCAACCCGCCTGTACAGCGGTGGCATCGATCCGCGGACACGACCACCTTCCGCCCACCCGAGATCGCCTCCGACGACGACCTGTCACCCCGGTTCGCCTCCGACGCCGCGGACGACACCATCGGCGAGTGGGAGCGGGACATGGCGAACCACCAGAACGGACGCCGTAAGCGGATGTGGTCCCGTGCCGCGCCCATCGTGGCGGGAGAGAAACTCACCCCGTTCCAGCGCGCCGTCATCAGCGCCGAGTCCGCGAGCCTCGTGTCGAATTGGGGCACCAGCGGCATCGGCTTCATCAACTGTGATCTGACCGTCGCCCTGAGCCGGCTGCCGTCGGGTGAGCGGGTCGGCGTCGAGGCCGACGCCCACATCGAGGACGACGGTGTCTCGGTCAGCAACGCGGGCCTCTACGACGCGGACGGGATGTTCGGGACCGCGCTCGTGACCGCGGTGAACAACGCGGCGGCGCAGATCGACTTCACCACTGTGGACACCTCGGAGCGGTACCGGGAAGCCTGAGCCCGCACTTCTTGAGCCTCGCGAAGCACCGTAGTGCACCTCACACATATATCTCAGGTCTTGATAAGGTCACGGCCATGACACGGCGCCTCTCACGGCTCTTCCTGGGTCTTGTCGTCTCCGTATTGGCCCTGGCCTTGACGACCACCCTGGCCGCCTCACCCGCGCACGCCGCCCGGTATGCCAATGGTCCGGCGACCATCGTCAACCGGTTGACCGGCCCGTTCGCGATGAACGACACCATCGGGCGGTTCAACATCGTCGGTACCGATCTCGGTGTCATGTGGGACAACGGTCGCGGCGAGATACTCACCGCGTTCGGCGACACCCAGTCGTTCAACGGGTGGTCCCTGTTGTACGGCGAACTCTTCTACTGGCGGTCCAACGTCCTGCTCCGCAGCACCGACAGGCATCTGAACGACGGGATGACGTTCACCTCGCATGCCGGCCGCCCCGGCCATGCGAAGCGTCTGCTGAAGCCGAACGTCCGCCGCGAGGTCACGATCATCCCGACCGCGGGTGTGGCCGCCAACGGCAAGCAGTACATGACCGTGATGTCGGTGAAACGTTGGGACTCGCCCGGCATCTGGACCACCAACTGGGCCGGTCTGGTGTCCTCCGCCGACAACGGGGAGAACTGGCGTGCGGTGAATTCGTTCCGTCCCAACGGGGGCGGCAACAAGAAGTTCCAGATGGGCGCCTTCCTCAAGGTCGGCAAGACCATCTATTACTACGGGACGCCCGACGGACGTTGGGGCGGGGTCTATCTCGCACGCGTCGACGAGAAGGACATCGAGAAGCTCGGGAAGTGGCAGTACTTCTCCTACGGCAATTGGGTACCGAACAACCCCGATGCCGCCACCCCGGTGATGGGTGCGCCGACAGGCGAGCTGTCGGTGCAGTGGAACGACTACCTCGGCAAGTACATCTCACTGGCCAGCCAGGATGTCGGCGTCACCCTGCGCACCGCCGACAAGCCCTGGGGCCCATGGACTTCCGGCGAGATCGTCGCACCCTCGGTGGACCCGTACACGGGTTACGCACCCTACATCCACCCGTGGTCGAAGGGCAGCACCCTCTACTTCACCTACTCGATCTCCATCGGGTACCAGGTCTACCTGATGCGGCTACCGCTGCGCCGCGGCTGACCTACCACTGCCCACCCCCGACACGTCGGGAGATGGACATCACCGTCCCGTGTCGGTCGGTTCACGCGAATCCTCCCAGCCAGTCGTCGATGGCTTGGGCGACTTGCGCCGCGGATTCCACGGGGGCGAGATGACCGACGCCGTCGAGCGTGACCAGGTCGGGACGGCCGGGTAGTAGCTGTTGTAACCGGGTGGCTTGCTCGACGGGAATCCATGGATCGTCGGCGCCCCAACCGATGCGGGTGGGACACCGTACCTGTGACAGTCGTTCCACGACGGGCCTGGTGTGCTCTGGTCGCAGGGCCGCGATCTGCCGATAGAAGCCGGCTTGGCCGTTCCCGCCGAGCCATGGCTGGACGAGCGCATCGAGCTGCTCTGCGGGCAGTCCGTGGGGTATGGCTCCGGCGATGTACTCGCGTACCAGCGCGGCGTGCAGCGCGTCGGGAAGTTGAGCAAACACCTCTGGATGGTCAGCGACCAGGCGGAAGAACGGTGATCCCCATGGATCGAGGGTCACGATGTCCCAGAGAAACAACGATGAATACCCGCAATCGCGGAGTAGATGTGCGCCCAACGCGACCGCACCGCCGATGTCATGAGCAACGACATGCGGCCGGGAAACGCCCCACAACGACTGCACCTGGGCGAATCTCGACATCTGGGCTGTCAGGTCGAGTGGCGCATCGGGGGTGATCGATTGGCCGTATCCCGGCATGTCCCATAGGAACACGCGGTGATCGCGGCCGACATGGCGGGCTACCTCAGCCCACACATGCGCAGACCACGGGGTGCCGTGACACATCACAACCTCTCCAACGGCCCGGTGCGTGGGCTCGAAAACGTACGTCGCAACACGTATTCCGTCGACAGTGAGGTAGTGCGGCCGCGGTAGTTCGGTGTCCATGAGTCAGAACTCGACCTCTCTGGGGTATCGGGATGGATAGACCGCCACGCGCGAACTCAGCGGTGGTTGCTGCACTCAGGTGCGCCAAGAGGGCGTCAGTGCTCTATCGCCTCGGACGCGGGGGTGTCGTCGCAGCTGCGGGCGAGGTCGGTGCGGCACCGGACCGAGTGAAGCAGTGTGCATGCAATGCCGCAAGTGTGGTGCGTACCGCCAGCTCGGCGGCACTGTCATCGAGTAGTGTTGTGGTGGTGAGAAATTGGTAGTACAGCGGCGATGACAGGTGGCGTACGACGGCTGTCACGTCGGTGTTTGCGGGAACGTCGCCGCGGTCGATGGCGTCGAGGATCGGTAGCGACCATTCCTCGACGCGTCGCCGGTAGAACTTGGCCAGTGCGGTCTTGGTGTCCCGATCGTGGGTGGCTGCGGCGATCAGCGCAGCGAACAGAGGCCCTTGACGTGGGTGTGTGAGCGTCCGTACGAGCAGTTCGGCGTTGGCGCTCAGGTCGGCGTCCAGATCACCGGTTCGTGTCGCGGACACCGATGCTGTGGCCATGTCATCGAGCAGGTCGGCCACCAGCGCTTGAGGCGTCCCCCACCGGCGGTAGATCGTGGTCTTTCCCACCCCCGCCGACCGAGCGATCGAGGGCAGGTCGATTCCGGCGAAGCCGTGCTCGATGAGCGCGTCTTCAGTCGCGGTCAGCACCGCCTTGCGTACTGCAGCGGTGCGCCCGCCGGGGCGAGCAACGACCGGATGAACAGCGACCTGAGCGGCACTCGGGCGGGACTGAGCCATGACTCGATACTACGACCGCGCTCGCCTTATCGGGAACCAAGTTCCCTTTATGGTGTTCGGCAGGTATTGTTGCTAATGGTTCTGTTGTCCCGTTAAGGAGTGGGTATGGAGTATCGGCAGGTGGGCCGTTCTGGTCTGGTGGTCTCGGAATTCGGTTTTGGTGCCGCCACATTCGGCGGACGGGGTGAGTTCTTCGGCGCGTGGGGAGACACCGACGTCGTGGCCGCGCGCCGGCTCGTCGATCTGTGTCTGGATGCCGGTGTCACCCTGTTCGACACAGCTGATGTGTACTCCGACGGCGCATCCGAGGAAGTGTTGGGTGCAGCACTACGCGGTCGGCGCGATCGTGTCGTGCTGTCGACGAAAGCCGCGTTGCCCATCGGCGCGGGCCCATCCGATCGCGGGACCTCCCGCACGCGGTTGATCAACGCCGTCGACGCAGCGCTGCGGCGCCTCGACACCGACTGGATCGACCTGTTTCAGCTGCACGCCTTCGATGCCGCCACCCCCCTCGACGAGGTCACCGACACCCTGGACGTGCTCGTGCGCAGCGGCAAGGTGCGCTACACCGGTGTGTCCAACTTCTCGGGCTGGCAGTTGATGAGTTCACTGTCGACCGCCGACCGACGCAACGCCCCACGGCATGTCGCTCATCAGGTGTATTACTCGCTGATCGGGCGCGACTACGAATGGGAGCTGATGCCACTCGCCGCCGCCGAGGGCGTCGGCGCGATCGTGTGGAGTCCCCTCGGTTGGGGTCGACTGACCGGACGCATACGGCGCGACGCGCCCCTGCCACCGACGAGTCGATTGCATTCCACCGCAGACGCCGGCCCACCGGTCGATGACGAACACCTCTACACCGTGGTCGACGCCCTCGACCACGTCGCCGAAGAGACCGGTCACACCGTCGCCCAAGTCGCCCTCAACTGGCTCAGCCGCAGACCCACCGTGTCCAGCGTGATCATCGGCGCCCGCAACGACTCCCAGCTCCTGGACAACCTCGGCGCGGCCGGATGGTCACTGACCACCGAACAGGTCCGCTACCTCGACGACGCCTCAGCAGTCGAGGCGCCCTACCCCTATTTCCCCTACCGACGACAGGAAGGCTTCGCCCTGCTCAACCCGCCCACCGTGTAACACACGTTCCGGCGGACGCCATGGAGACTGTTCAGCTCCCCTTGACGCTCATTGCCCCACCACCTCCTCGCGCACAGAACCTTTGATCGAGACGCTACGAGGGTGGGGGCGTCCGCGAGCACGGTATGGCCGGTAAGCAGGGGGCGGCGGCCACGATGCGATTTCGAGGGGCGTGGACGTGTCGATGTCTGCGATGGTCCCTTTCGCGAGACCATCACCGGAAACTCGGCAATGCCGGGTAGTTTCGCGATCCCCCTAGTAGGCCGGAGTTCACCGTGTCTGGGTGAGGGCCTTGCTTGCTTGCTCGCGAAGCGCCGCGGTGAGCGACGCCAGATTCTGGGAGGATTGCGAGGTCCGGCGGATCGCAATGGATATCGTCCGGCTCGCGTCTGGGTTACTCAGTGGCACCGGAACCACGGTGCTCGGGAGTGGGGCGCGCCCGAGCCGGGGCAGCGCGGTGATGGCGAGGCCGTGCTCGACGAAGCTGACCAGAGAGGCGAACTCGCTGGCCTCGTAGATCGCTGTTGGCCGAAGGGCGAGAACATTCTGATGGCTGGTAAACCAGTCACGGTAGGTAGGATCTTCGCGGGGCGTGAGCGCCCACGACTGCTCGGCCAGATCCTGCAGCGTGAGCGAAGTTGCTCGTGCCAGCGCATGCTGCGCGGGCAGGAGGACGTCGACGGGGTCGACACCGAGAATCTGCTCGTGCACGATCTCGTCATCATGCGGTCGGATCGCTCCCCACTCCTTGATGATCGCGGCGTGAAGACGGCCCGCGCGGAGCAGGTTCAGAGCCTCGTCCGGCTCCAGCTCGCGGGGTCGAATCTTCAGGGCCCGGTAGTCCTCGGCGAGCTCGGCGATAGCGGGAATGAGCAGGCCGCGCAAGCCCGTGGGAAAAGCGCCGACGTCGATCGAGCCAGATGGGACAGACGTTGTGCCATCGGCGAGATCGTCGAGTTCCAACAGCAGGTGACGGCCACGCTCGACCAGGGCCTGCGCGCGATCTGTGAGCATGATCCGACGCCCGGTCCGCTCAACCATGGCTGCACCCAGAGCCCTCTCCAGGCGTCGAAGGTGCTGGGTGACGTTCGACGGGCTATACCCGAGTTCTCGCGCTGCCCCCGTCACGCTGCCTACGTCAGCGACCGCTACAAGCACCCGTAGACCGAGGACATCAATCATTCAGACAAGGTAAACGATCATAGGGACGGTTGCGAAATAGACATGAATGATTTCCCGGCCGCAACATGATGCGTGTGCAGAACGCAGAAGGAGAAGATCCGCCTCGCCGGGCGGTTTGACGCTGGTGAAAGTGTGCCTTTTTCAATAATCCGACCCGAAAGGAACGCGTTATGGACACCTCCTCACTATTGGCGGCCGGTTGGGATATCAATCCCAATGGCACTGCAGACTGGGTGCCGTGGGGCGAGGGCAACCTCGCCAGGGCCAAGGTTCTCGCTTCCGGTGACGGCTACATGCTCGTGTTTGTCGAGGCGCGGGCGGGTTACAGCGGTTCGCCGCACGAACACACCTCGACTGAGTTCTCGTATGTGGTGAGCGGGCGCCTGCGCAATCAGGGCCTTGAGATGACCAGCGGCGGAGGCTATGTCGCAGCCATCGGCTCACACCACGACGACTTTACGGTTCTGGAGGATGCGACGTATCTCTCGGTGTTCCGAATCTAGTTCTGGTGGTGCCAGTCTGACTCGAAGTTGTCTACCGGTGACCGCTAGCCGCCTCCGTCACGCCAGGTCTGCGTCGCCTGCCAGCACACGAATACATGATCACCGCGGTCGTCGGCAGTACCGCTCGCACGCAAGTGCCCACCCGCGCGCGTCGTTCGATCACCCGACTCAGTAACACCCAGCGAGGCGGGGGCGACCATCATCACAGGGGGTTCGATGTAGCAAAGTATTGCTGCACTTCCTTCCATCTTTGCTTCTTCAACAGTGAGGACCCACCCATGCTCCACCGCATCCGAGCAACCGTTGCCGGGATCGCCATGGCCGGCGCCGCAGCAGTATCGATCGCCATCGCTCCGACAGCATCAGCGACCCCAGACCCCGCAACCCCGGTCGCCGCACCGGAATTGACGTTCGCCCTCCCGGCGATCAGCGGCCCGAATGTCGGCCCGGGCTATGTGGGAGGTGGATTGTTTCGCCAGACCCTCGTGACCGCCCGACCCGCCGCCGGATCATCGGTGTCATTCGCGGTCGCCAACCTGGCGCACTACAACACCTTCTACGCCTACCAGTACGTGCAAGTGGCGTGGCGCAACCTCACCACCGGTGCAACCGGCACGGTGAACCTGAGGCACTGGCAGCGACCGAACTTCGCCCTCGGCACCATCCCCCTCACGGGATACCCCTCCACCCTGCCCACCACAGCATCAGCACCGACCGGGGCAGGACCCGTCGTAGCGACCGTGACCGTACTGCGCGAGCAGTACAGCGGCACCGTGGCCAACAACATCATTCCCGGCCTCAACGCACTCCTCGTGCCCTAACCCCTACGACCCACCACACAGACAGCAAGGGGCACAACCGATGAGGCATATCCGCACACTCACCGCCGTCGCGGCCGCCGCCACGGCACTCGCACTGGCCGGCTGTACCAGTGACCCCACCGACACCCCACCCCAGTCACCGTCAGCGTCGAGCAGCGCAGCCACGGGCAGCACCAGCACATCGGCGGCCGGTGAATCCACCGCAGCTCCCGGCGGTACCCCAGGCGCCGAAACCGGCATCGACGCCCCGGATCAACCGCAGCCCACCGAGGTGAGCGGTCCCGCACCCGACCAGGGAGCACCCCCAGCCGCCGAACGCCCGACCGACCCCAACGAACCCTCAGCCGCAGGCACCTACTGCGGCGCCGGCTACAACGGCCTGGCCGTATGGGCCTTCGGACCCGACTGCGCCACCGCCCAATCGGTGTCATCGGCCCTGGGCGCCCAACGCACCGCCGGCGCCCAGTTCCCCATCACAGTCACCGTCGCCGGACAAAATTGGGGCTGCTACCAAGGCGGCACCACCGTGCCCTACATGGAATGCTCCGGCCTCGGCGCCGTCCGACTCACCTCCTGAGACACCTCCTCAGCGTCCGAACCGTCGTGGCTGTGGTCGACCCAGGCGCGCCAGATCCGATTGCCGCGTGAGACAACGCCGAACTCCCCGCGCTCAGGTCACGTGGGGGGGGCTCAGCCCTCGCCGGCGATGGTGAGCACGACCAGCGGGATGGGGCGCTCGACCTTGGACTGGAAGTCCGCCAGCAGTGGGTTGTTGGCCAGCACCCAGGCTGCGAACTCGTCATAGTCCACGCCTTCGAGCACCTTGCCGGCCCCCTGGTGGGTTTTGTTCCGGAACTCGATCCTGACCTGTGGATTCGCTTTGATGTTGTACCACCAAGCCGGGTACTTGTCCTCGATGAACGAGCTCACGTACATGGTGTCGCCGCGGTAACAGGGTCCCAGTGGAGTCGTGTGTGGCTTCCCGCTCTTGGCCCCGATGGTGGTGAGCAGGATGAGGTCGACGCCTGCATAAGCGCCGGCCACCTTGCCCGCGTTCTCACGAAACTCCTTGATCACATCATCGTTCCAGTTGGCGATGCCGCCCTCTTGTTCCCACGCCTGGTTCCACGGCGCGTTCGGATCGTCGTAGTCGGTGATATTGGTCTGATCGGGCTGTCCTGCAGTCGGTTCGCTTCACTCATGATCCGAGTGTGTCGTCGAGTTAGGACAGTTACGGTCCTAACTCAGTCGATACGAAAACTCGTCCTGCCGCCTGTCGGTAGGTGACCCACCGACACGTCGGGGCGGTTGACGTCCGTTTCCGGACACAACCGCCCCGGCGTCGTCGGTTGGGGCGATCAGCTCTGGCCGAGCATCCCCTTCATCTGGTCGATCTCGGCCTGCTGGGCCCTCTTGACCTCTTGGGCAAGGGCTTTCGTCGCGGGGTCGACGCCGTCGGCGAGTACCGCATCGGCCATCGCGATGGCGCCTTCGTGGTGCCGGATCATGCCCTCGAGCCACAGCCGGTCGAACTCCCCACCGCGTGCGTCGCGTAGGGCGGCCATCTGGTCCGGGGTGAGCATGCCGGGCATCGCGGAGTGACCGCCATGGCCCATGTCCCCATGGCCCATGTCCCCGTGGTCGTCGCCCGGCTCGCCCCAGCTCTCGAGCCGGTCCTCCATTTGCTCGATCTCGGCGTCCTGGGCCTTCTCGATCGTCGACGCGAGGGCGATCAGTTCCGCGTTGTCCGTTCGGCCTTCGACGAGTTCGGCCATCATGACGGCCTGGCGATGATGTCCGATCATCGTCGAGGTGAATTCGACATCGGCCTCGTTGTGAGCGGCCGACGCAGGCGCGGAGGTCGTCGCCGACCCGGGGGTCGAGGTGGCACCGGCTGTGGTGCCACCCGGCGAGTCGTCCGGCGAGCACCCGGCGACCGCGATGAGTGCCGCCGCGGCCAGCCCGATTCCCGCCGCTGCCCGGGTACGGCGTCGAGATGTGTTGTACGTGTGCATGAGTGAGTTCCTTGCTGCTGTCGGAGTATCCGGCGGGCGCGACGGCCGGCCGGATGGGAGAGAGATGAGGACAGAGCGGACCCGGCGGTCCGCAGACGCTCGTCTCAGCAGCGGATCACCTGTAGTTGCAGATGGGAGTAGATGGCCCACGGCGGTGGCCGACCCAGGACTGTCGTTCGGCGGCGAGCGATGTCGGCGATGCGCGGCAGCGCCGCGAGCGACCAGACGAGGAGGACGAGCACCACGGCCGGGAGATCGACGCCCGCCGCGCGGATGAAGACGCAGTCGTGCGAGTGCTCGCCGCAGTCGTCGGTGTCGGTCATCTCCGGGCCGGTCATCTCCGGCGCGGCGCTCATCGTCGACGACCCGGTGTGCGCCGAATGACCGGCGTGGTGCGACATCCCGCTGTCGCCGCCGGAAGGCCCGGCCTGGGAATGACCCGCTGCCGAAGCGGACGATGCCGGCGAACCCGCGTGACCCGACACCACCGTGTGCATCAGCATCACGGCGAGCGCGAGCACGAGAACCAGCCCGCGGCGCCGGCGTACGGCACCGCGACCGGTTCCACGGCGGCGGCTCACGGTGCCAGGTTACGAGCTCACGACGCCGGCGTCGACGCCCTGGCGCCGTCGGGGACCGAATCGTCTCCCGATTCCCCCGCAGCCTCTTCGGCAGCCCGCCGTCGTTGTCGTGGGATCAGTATCTTGCGGTCGATGACCAGGTAGGTTGCCACCACCGCGGCGGCCAGCGCCCACCCGAGCACGATGTCAAAGATGTAGTGCTCGGCGGTGTACACCAGGGCGAACGCCATCGCGAAGGCGTAGCCCATGAACAGTGTTTTACCCAGCGCCTTCACGCGTGGCCACATGAAGAGGGCCAGGAGCATAGTCAGACCGGCGTGCAGCGACGGGATCGCGGCCACCAGATTGGACTTGCCCTGACCGACCTCGACGAGGTTCGAGGCCGCGTGGATGTTGAGGAAGCCCCAGCCCCGCGCGGAGATGCGTTCGACGTAGGGATTGGCGTCCGGGTACGCGTTGTCCAGCGGCCCGAGCAGCCCGCCGGGTTCTTTCGCCTCGGGCGAGTACATGCAGATCGGGTCGCGCGGGAAGTCCTGGACCTCGGCCGCGGTGCATCGCGCGGCGGCCCACGGCGGAGCACCCGGGACGAGGGTGTATCCGACGAGGGCGAGAAAAGTCGTCGCCACGAAGCACGCCGCGTAACGTCGCCATGCGGCCCGGTCCTTCAGCCACAGCACCGCCGCGACCGCGTACGGAATGATGAAGTAGGACATGTAGACAACGCTGACGATGACCTCCCACCAGGGCGGGGTCGCCTGCTTGAGGTTCTCCTGCAGCCACGCCGTGGGATTGACACCACCGGTCAGCCAAGCGTCGAAATCGATCGCCAGATGCCAATGGGTGGGCATGTCGACGATGCGCGCGACGTCGCGCGTCCAGTCGTAGAGGATCAGGATCAGCGCGAACGGCGCCCAGTCGATGAGGATCGTGATGAACTTGCGCCGGCCTATACAGGCGGCGGCGAGTCCCAGGCACATCAGGACGATCAGTCGCGTGCGGTCGAATGCGAGGCCATAGAGCGCGACGTGCACCGCCATGAGCACGACCCAGGCGCCGATCGCGATGCGCCGGACCATCGTCAGGTCGCGGCGGCTCTCCGGGTCGGCCTCCATCTCGGCGGCCGCGGCCAAGTCGTCGAGGACCGGATTCACACCCGCGGGACCGGTGTCCTCGCGATCAGCGTCCTCACGTTCGGTGTCCAGCGAGGGGTCGGTCTCGGCGGTCGTCTCGGGATTCTGGCGCTCGTCGCGCTTTGAAGGTCTGCCCGGCTGCGGGACGCCCATCGTCTCGTCGACACTCACCCGACACAACCCCGCCTGTCACACCCCGCAGGGCAACCACCCACTTAACCTGCCGTCAGTGTAATGGCCATCTCTTGTTGGCGAGCGACCCCGACGGTCAGGCATGTCGGATTCGAGTGGTTTCGGCGCGGCGCCGCCCAGCCCACGCGCGCCGAGAGCGGTTTTCGCGGACGCCTCGCCCGACGGGGTGTTGTGGATCACACTGGACTCGTCGATCCCCTGAAGGAGGCCTCGGTGCCCAATCGCTACCTGCGCTACGGCGATCAGCGCTACATCATCAACAAAGAGGCGGAGGCCCGCCTCAACCGCACTCTCGACGCCGTGTACGCCGACGGGACCCGCGGTCACGAGTGGCTGAACCTCTATCACGACAGCGCGGCACCGTGCCGGCTCCTCATCGCACCCGGTGTGCCGATCACCATCGAGACCGAGCCGTGCATGGGTGAGTGACGCCCCGGACAGGGGTTCAGAGACGACGGGACGAATTCCGGCGCCCACGGCGTGTCCGCCGATCGACGTCGACGGGGGCGTCCGACCCTCGGTGAGGGCAACTATCGTTGTCGCATGCGCATCGGAGCACATCTTCGCGAGGACGCCGATCCCCTGGCCACGGCCGCCGAGCTCGGGATCGACGTCTTCCAGATGTTCGTCACGGACCCCCAGAGCTGGAAGAAGCCGCAGCCGAACCCCCGCGCGGCGGAGTTCCGCGAATCCGACATCGACGTCGTTGTGCACTCCAGCTACCAGATCAACGTCGCGAGCCTGAACAACCGGCTGCGGATGCCGTCACGCAAGGCCGTCGAACAGCAGGCCGCGGCCGCCGCCGAGCTGGGCGCCTTCGGACTCGTCGTCCACGGCGGGCACCTGCGCGACGGCGAGGACAGTGCCGAGGGATTCGCCAACTGGCGCAAGCTGTTCGACCGTCAGGTCGACAAGGGCGGCTTCGGTGTCCCGATCCTGATCGAGAACACCGCGGGCGGAGACCACGCGATGGCACGCACCCTGGAGTCGATCGACCGGCTGTGGGAGGCCGTCGGCGACTTCGACCAGGCAAGATTCTGCCTCGACACCTGCCATGCCTGGGCCGGCGGCGAAGATCTGGTCGGGCTCGTGGAGCGGGTCCGCCAGATCACGGGCCGGATCGATCTGGTGCACCTCAACAACTCTCGCGACGAGTTCGACTCTGGTCGCGACCGTCACGCCAACCTCGCGTCGGGGCACATCGACCCCGAGGTCCTCGTCGCGGTCGCCGAGGCGGCGGGCGCTCCGGTCATCCTGGAGACGCCCGGGGACGGCATCCCGGACGATCTCGCCTATCTGCGAGAGGCGCTGTAGGCGTTCACCTCACGAGGTCGGAACCCGCACCGGATAGGCGGCCACGTTCATGACGACCGTCCCCCGGCAGGGCCCGCCGTAGATGGTGGTCCGCCACACACCCTTCAGCGAGCCGTCGCTCTGGGGCTTGTAGGTCGCGACCGACCGCGCCGGCCGCCACACCTTGGGCACGCCCACCCCCTGCCAGCAGTCCCACTGCCAGCTGTAGCGATGCACCCACGAACCGTTCTGCCAGGTGTATCGCGGCGGCTGCGGCAACGTCGGATTGGCCGGCTTGGGACCTCCGACGACGGTCGCGACGCATCGGCTCCGCACGCAGTCGGTCGCGAAGGTGTAGTCGTCGGAGAAATCGGGTTCGCGCTGTCGGGCCGCGAGGCTGGTGCCGGTCTTGGACGCCGCGAACCTCTTGAGCGAGTACACGCCGTCCCACCTCGGCGTGGGCGCCGCGTCCGCGGGGGCGACGCTGACCAGCAGCCCCGCGGCCAGGGCGAGTACCGCGGCGACGACGCTAGCGGAGATGACCACGCCGTTTCGGCGTCCGGCGGTGCGGGCTCTGTCCATTCAGTCATTGGAGCGCAGATCCGGCCCGCGCGTCGGCGTTGGGAGATTCTCGTGTCGAAGTCGCCGCCGGCGCAGATCACACATCTTCCGATTGATCAGACCGGGAGTTCGGTCTATTCTGGTGGTTACCGGCGAGTAACTTAGCTTGAGCCGAACAGTCACCTCGTCCCGGCCGGTACGCGAACATCTCGTGAGCGATCGGACCGGGCCGAAGACGCCAACGCAGACGGCCACACCAGACAAGGAACCACCATGGGCCATTACAAGAGCAACATGCGCGACCTGCAGTTCAATCTCTTCGAACTGTTCGAGCTCGACAAGGTACTGGAGTCCGGCGACTTCGGAGACCTCGACCACGAGACCGCCGTCGACATGCTGCGCGAGGTCCGTGCGCTGGCCGAGGGCCCGATTGCGGAGTCCTTCGTCGACGCCGACCGCAATCCCCCGGTCTTCGACCCCGACGAGCACAGCGTCACGATCCCCGAGTCGTTCAAGAAGTCCTACAACGCCCTGGTCGAGGGCGGCTGGGACAAGATCGGCATCGCCGAGGAACTCGGCGGCCTCCCCGCCCCGCGGTCGCTGTACTGGGCGATCGGCGAGATGATCCTCGGCGCGAACCCGCCCGTGTTCATGTACGCCGCCGGCGCCGGCTTCTCCAACATCTTCTACAACAACGGCACCGACGAGCAGAAGAAGTGGGCCGCCATCTGTTCCGAGCGCGGCTGGGGCGCCACCATGGTGCTGACCGAGCCCGACGCCGGCTCCGACGTGGGCGCCGGACGCACCAAGGCCGTTCAGCAGGAAGACGGCTCGTGGCACATCGACGGCGTGAAGCGGTTCATCACCTCGGCCGACCAGGACATGACCGAGAACATCTTCCACCTCGTTCTCGCCCGCCCCGAGGGCGCCGGACCGGGCACCAAGGGCCTGTCGCTGTTCTTCGTGCCCAAGTTCCACTTCGACTTCGAGACCGGTGAACTCGGCGAACGCAACGGCGTCTACGTCACCAACGTCGAACACAAGATGGGCATCAAGGCCTCGGCCACCTGCGAGGTCACCTTCGGTCAGCACGGCACCCCCGCCAAGGGCTGGCTCGTCGGCGACGTTCACAAGGGCATCGCGCAGATGTTCGAGGTCATCGAGCACGCGCGGATGATGGTGGGCACCAAGGCCATCTCGACCCTGTCGACCGGCTACCTGAACGCACTCGAGTACGCCAAGGAGCGTATCCAGGGTGCGGACATGACCCAGATGACCGACAAGGCCGCACCGCGCGTGTCGATCACCCACCACCCCGACGTGCGTCGGTCGCTGATGACCCAGAAGGCCTACGCCGAAGGTCTGCGCGCGATCTACCTCTACACCGCGTCGCACCAGGACACCGCCGCCGCACAGATCGTGTCGGGCGCCGACCCCGAGATGGCCCACCGCGTCAACGATCTGCTGCTCCCGATCGTCAAGGGCGTCGGCTCCGAGCGCGCCTACGGCACGCTCGGCCACGAGTCGCTGCAGACGCTCGGCGGTTCCGGATTCCTCCAGGACTACCCGATCGAGCAGTACATCCGTGATTCCAAGATCGACTCGCTCTACGAGGGCACCACGGCCATCCAGGCCCAGGACTTCTTCTTCCGCAAGATCATCCGCGACAAGGGCCAGGCCCTCGCACACGTCGCCGGGCAGATCCAGACCTTCATCGACTCCGAGGCGGGCAACGGCCGGCTCAAGACCGAGCGGACACTGCTGAAGACCGCGCTCGACGACGTGCAGGCGATGGCCGCGTCGCTGACCAACGATCTGATGGCGGCACAGGAGAACTCGGCCGAGCTCTACAAGGTCGGACTCGGTTCGGTTCGCTTCCTGATGGCCGTCGGCGACCTGCTCATCGGCTGGCTGCTCCTCCGCCAGTCCGAGGTCGCCCTCGCCGCCCTCGACAACGGGGCCTCCGACGCCGACAAGTCCTTCTACGAAGGCAAGGTCGCCGTGGCCAGCTTCTTCGCCAAGAACATGCTGCCGCTGCTCACCTCCGTCCGCGTCACCGTCGAGAACATCGACAACGACATCATGGAACTCGACGAAGCGGCCTTCTGAGACACTCTCCGCTCAACAAGAACTCCCACCGGTGCAATCGCCGGTGGGAGTTCTCGTTTGCGTCGCGGCGGCGACGTCATTCGATGACGCTGAAGCAGTACCCGACCGGCTTCGGCTTCTCCGCGAAGTAGGTCCCGTCCGAACCGGAACAGTCGGGCTCGCCCGCTGCCTTCGTGTCGACACGAATATTGGTTCCACCCGATACCGGTGAACCACAATCGATCTCACGGATGTCGGCAAGCGCGGTCCCACCGGTCGCAGACGGCAGATGGTAGCAACGACCCTCCTGGTACACCTGCGCCAGGCACAGCGCGCCGTCCTCTCCCGCGACCCAGTACCGCGAGTACTGAGGTCCGCAGAGTCCCTGCGAGATGGACTTCTCCGCGACGACGAAGTGGAAATCGGTGTCACCACACGATACTTCTGTGGCCTTGAGCGTGTCCGGCTCCGCGGTCACGGTGATGCAGTCGCCGGCGTCGACGTCACTGACGTCCGAGATCCCGCCACCCTGCGCCGACGACACCAGCACCCGCGCCACGCCGCCGGCGATCACGATCAGCAACAACACCCCCACGACGCCCAGTGCGACCCACAAGCCGGTGCGCTTCTTCTTCGGCGGCGGGAACGGCGGCCCGGGTGGGTACATCCCTCCCGGCATCGGACCGCCTGGATACGGCTGCGGCGCGCCGTAGGGCATCTGATTCGGTGGCGGAGCCCCGTAGGGCTGATTCGGTGGCGGGAACCCGCCGTGCGGTGGGTACTGGACGGGTTGTTGTTGTGGCCCGTATCGCGGGTCCCCCGGCTGATATGGCGAGTTGGTCACGCCGCGAAGACTACCGGCCCCCACCGGCACGGCAGAATTCTCTACCGCGGATCGATCACTCCAGAAAGTGAGGCAGTAACCGGTGGGGGTGGGCTTCGGGATGAAGTACTCCGACTGGGCTTCGGGGGCACGTCGGCTTGCCGGCCGTTTTCGAGTCGACACGAATATTGGTCACGCCGGGAATCACAATCGGTTCAGCACAGTCAATTTCCCGAGTCTCGGCGATCGCCGCACCCTCGGTGGCAGCAGAAACGTAATAGCAGCTACCAGGGTTCAGAACCTCCGCGAGACACAATGCGCCGGCCGCAGACGGATACTTGGTCGAAAACCAGAACTTCGCATACTCCGGACCGCAGCTCTCTTTGCCAGTGGACATCGAGACCACGACGTAGCGGAACTCAGAACCCGAGCACGACGCACGCTTTGCAATCAGCGATCCCTGCCTGATCTCCATCTGGACGCATTCACCGATAGAGACGTCACTACTGGTTGTCAGCACTGTGCTGGGTGGGATCGAATCCCCCCGCCGATGGACACCAAGCCCTGCCACTGCGAACACTAGACCCGCGACGCCCAGCGAAACCCACAACCACGTGCGCTTCTTCTTCCGGGGCGGCGGGAACGGCGGTCCCGGTGCGTACGCCTCCCGGCACCGGTGGGCCGTACGAAGGTGGAAGCGGGTACGGCTGTGAGTACGCCACGAAGCCCTGGTGCGGAGGGTACTGCCCGGGTGGGGGTTGTGGTCCAAATCGCGGGTCCCCCGACTGATAAGGCGAATTGGTCACGCCGCGAGAACTATCCCGAACCGCGCGAGCACGACCGGCCGTATCCACCTGCGGAGCTGTGTCCGGCAGCACGCGGGAGAATCAACTTCCCTGACGAACCTCGACTCGACGTTCGCCAGTCGGCCGCAGGGGGGTATCGACGGTACTACTCAGGTATCTCGTCCTGACCTCACACGCTCGACCACGTCAGCGTAGAAGGTGGTGGTCAGAAGGACCATAGCCGTCACGAATCCGCCTTCGCTTCCGGACCGCTTCGACCCCATGGACGACTCCATGGTCACCGTGAACTCGCGTATGTCGCGGCCGTCGGAAGGCATGACAGTAGTGGCGTCGGAACGAATGTCCTTGAGCAAAGCGGCAGTCGACTCGACCCGACTTCCCGAATGGTGTGCGGTTATCCGCAGATCGTCCGGCGCGTCGACAAGTTGCCGAATCAACCAGTTGACCTTGGTCTGCGTTCGTCCTACACGGGGTGCTGCCGTCTTCAACGAACAACCAATGCGTCCGCGACCGAGATCCGCGTGTATCGCTACCGGCCCGGCCGCCCCGGATACCCGCAACAACGCGAAGAGCTCACCCGAATCAGCCAGTTGCCGGGCGCGACTCACAGTGTCCACGCGACTCGCTGGTGGTTGCGCAGTAACCCGCTGCCCGGTGAGTGCACTCAACCGAAGCGCAACATGGCGAGCCAGGCGATCAAACCGGTCGCACACATCCGACGTCGAGTCATCCGACGCGCCGACGGTCTTGTTCTTCACTGCTTCCCGGATCTTGACCCACTGTTTACCCATGTCGTCGAAGGTCCGCATGCCGGACTGGCTGTCGGCGGCGTACCACAAGAGTTCCTCGAGCAGACGAGCTCGCACCCTCTCGTCGATGCCGACATGCTCGTGCACGATCATCGCCTCGGCGAGGATTTCCTCCCACGAAAGATGTTTCAAGACAATGTTCTTCGAGTGCCTTGCGTCGACGACGAAGGGGTGTAGGTCGGGAGACGCCATCAAGTCGCCGCTGATCGTGATCACCGCGTCCATCGACTTGGTCTTGGCCAGTTTCACGTAGGTTCCGACCTGGTCACCGGTCAACTCCGAACGACCGGTCTTCACTTCGACCAACGCCCGCCATACCTTGCTGCCGCGGCTGACCCTGATCAAGCCGTCCGGCCGGACTTCCTCACCCGCCAAGGTGAACCGAACCTCGGTGAAGGTTTCGATACGTCCTCGCGGTGCTCCGGTCTGGCTGAGAACCGCACGTCCGAACTCTGGGACCGTCTCCATCGTCGCCAACAAGATCGAGGTCGTACGCACCTCCTGTTCGGCGGTCGACTTGATGCCCACAGACGGGAACAACCGCGCTCGCTTCCATTCCGATTCACCGGATCGAGGCAGATATGCCAAGCTCCTCGACTGCCAGTCCTTTGGTAGCGGCGCAGGCCGACGTTTGCGTGCGATCGTCACCTTGGCACCGGGTTCACTGGGCGCGGGTCCGGTGTCTCTCTCGATGTCATCGGCACTCGCCACCACTGTGTCGGCTGCCAGAGCAGCCTCGGCCGAACTTGCGTCGGCGAGTGAATCGGCGACAGAGGGGTCGGCGTCTGCCTCCTCGGTCTGGCCGGCCGCATCCGGGAGGTCATCAACTGACGCCGTGTTGTCGACTTCGATTCCGTGGTCGGACACGAGTGCCTCGAGTCCTCCGGCGTACCCCTGTCCGACCGCTCGAATCTTCCAGGCGTCATCCCGCCGGTAGATCTCGCCGAAGATCAGTGCGCGTTCCGAGGACAGTCCCTCCATCGCGTGAACGACAAACGGAGCATCGGGCTGGTCTGCGTGTGCGACATACATGTTCACAAGCGCCGCGTCGCCGAAGCTCGCGTCGGTCCGGGGATCGGTGCTGGCCGTGACAAGAATGCGCGCGACCGAATCGGGAATGCGTGCGAGATCGACCTCCACCGCATCCCGCTGCCGAAAGGACTCGTCATCCGCGCCCTTCGCGTCGACGTCAGCCGAGACAAGCCTCACCGCACCACCCACTCCCGTGGGCTGGTTGTAGAAGATCAGATCATCGTTCGATCGCACCTGCCCGTCGTTACCGAGGATGAGTATCCCGGCATCGAGGCCGATCTCCCGGCCCGCCGCGGCCTCTGTCTGGATGACGACCACCAGCCGCGGTGAGATTTCACCGGCGACCTCGTCGACGGACACGTTCCCACCCTTGGACAGCTCTCGAAGCTCCACCTCGACAACGTATTGGCAAGACCGCTGTCGGCGTGTGGTGAATCGAGAAGTGGGGCCGGATACGGGGCTCATTCGACCGATTGGAGGATCTGTGTCCTGCGGGGGCCGCCAGTACAACGACCACGGCCCGGACCTGCACCCCGCGACTCAGACGGCCTTCTTGCGCTTCCGTTGTCCCGCCCGGGCGGAGACAGCTGCGCCGAGCAGGATCATCCGCATCGTGCGCTCGGCGGCGTCGGCGAGGAGCTGCTCGCCGTTGGCGACCGCCTCCGACAATGGCATGGGTACCGCGATGATCGAGGCGATCGCGCCGATCCCGACGTCGTGGACCGACGGTGCACCGTGCCCGAGCGAACCCGCGAGCGCGACCACGGGCACACCCCGCAGCTGGGCGCGGCGAGCAACCTCGGCGGGCACCTTCCCGTGCGGGGTCTGGAAGTCGATGGAACCCTCGGCCGTGATCACGAGGTCCGCCTTGCCGATCCGATGGTCGAGGTCGATTCCCGACAGTCCGGAATCGAGCAGCGCGTCGAACCGGGAACGCAGGATTCCGCCGACCGCGGCGAGACCCGCCCCCAGACCGCCCGACGCGCCGGAGCCCGCTCCGTGGCGATAGTCGATGTCGGCCAGCCCATCTCGCTGCAAGACGCCTGCCCAGATGTCGAGCGCGGCAGCCAGCGAGTCGACCTGCGCGGGTGTCGCTCCCTTCTGGGGGCCGAAGACGCGCGCGACGCCGCTCGGTCCGGTGAGGACGTTGTGCGGATTGCCAGCGACCACCACCTCCGTCTCACGCAGCCGCGGATGCAGACCGGTGAGGTCCAGCGACGCGGCACGTGCCAGTTCGTCACCACCGCGCCCGATCTCGCGTCCGTCGCGGTCCAGGACGCGGGCGCCGAGTGCTTGCAGCGCGCCGGCCCCGCCATCGCAGGTGCCCGAGTCGCCGCAGCCGACGAGAATCGCCGACACACCGGCATCGAGGGCCGCGGCGATCAGTTGTCCGACACCGAAAGTAGTGGTGGCACCGGGGTCGCGCTGCCCCGCCGGAACGAGCGCCAGCCCTGCGGCAGCGGCCATCTCGACGACGCCGATACGGTTGCGGCCGACGCCCACTTCGGCCCAGTGCGACTGCACGGGCTCGCCGGTGGGGCCGCACACGGTCAGCTCGTGGAGTCGGCCGTTGCCCGCGGCGGCCAGGATGCGCGCCGTTCCTTCACCTCCGTCGGCGATGGGCGCGATGTCGACGCGCACCCCGGGAAGCGTGCGGCGCACCCCCGCGGCGATGGCGGCCGCCACCGACACGGCGTCGAGACTCTCCTTGAAACCGCTCGGGGCGACCAGGATTCGTTGCGGAACTCGGACGGACATCGGCACTCCTGTTGATCGATCGGACGAGGGTTGGTGACGGGATGGAAATCGGACCGGCATGACCTGCGCGGCACAGCTGTAAGGAACGAGTCGGTCGGCACGAGACGGTCAGGACGGGAGAAGGGGAAGCCCGAGATGGGGCCAGACCCAGCAGGCGAAGACGATGAGCAACACCAGCGAGACCGGTGCGAGCAACGCCGACATCGTGAGGAGATGTCGCGGTTGATAACCCGGCACGTCGTCGCTCGCGGCGAACATGGCGACCGGTTTGGCCGAACTCGTGAGGGTGATGCAGAAACCGGCGGCGGCGGTGGACAAGAAGGCCGCGGCGACCGGATCCACCCCGACGGCCGGGGCGGTCACCACGATGATGGGGACCAGCACCGCTGATCGGGCAGAACGGGATTGGATCACCAGGTGCGCGAGCAGCGACACGATCGCCGACACGACGACGAACACCATCGCAGCGGCCGGGCCGGTCTCGGCGATGGAACCGAGAGTACGATCCGCCAGCCACTGTGCGGCGCCGCTGGAGTCGAGGGCCATGCCGAGGGCGAGGGTGGCGGCCATGAACAGCAGCAGCGTCCACGGGATGGTCTTGAGTGCCGCGCTCAGCGTCGTAGCTCCGACCGCCGGCGCGGACGCGGCCAGAGCGCCGAATACCGCGACGATCGCCGGGTCGACGGCGTGCAGCGGTTCGGAACACCAGAGCACCACCACGATTCCGAGAATGACGGACACACGACACTGCGCGGAGGTGAGCGGTCCGGAGGTCGCCGTCCCGATCTCCTCGAACGCGGCCGGTGGCACGCACAGCCCACGTGCCCGTTCGTCGTGATCGGTCATCAGCCACAGCGACGCCTCGGCCGCCAGGTGCGACCACACGATGGCCAGGGGCACACCGAGGACCGCCCAGTGCACGAAGCCGATACCCTCACCCGTTGCCGCCGAGACGATCTCGGCGGTGATCAGGTGAGCTCCGGCTCCCAGGAGCGACCCGACCGCCGAGAAGAGGATCACCAGCGGGAAGACCAGCGCGAGGCACAGCACCAGGCGCGGCCGGTCGCGCAGGACCGCGGCGAGCGCCAGGAAGATCGGGAGCGCGAGTGCCGCGCGCCCGGAGGTCGCCGGGATCGCGAATGTGGTCAGCAACAGCGCGGCGGTGATCAGATGGACCAGCTGACGAGGCGTGCGGGCCCGGCGGACCACCCGCGCCGACACACGAGCGGACAATCCCGACGCCGTGACCGCAGCCGCGATCACGAAAGCGCCGATCAGAAGCCAGATCACACCCGAGCCCAGCGTTCCCGCGAAGGTGTCGGCGTCGATGATCCCGAAGATCACCAGCGCTATGCCGCCGCCCAGGGCGACGTAGGTGTCATCGAGTGGCGAGAAGATCCACGCCCACACCGCGACCAGGAACACGAGCAGCGTGACGACGGCGTCGAATGACAACCCACCCGACCAGCCGGCGTGTCCGACGAACGCGCCGGCGAGCACGATCACGACGAGACCTGCTGCCGCCCAGGGCGACAGCGCTCCGCCGCGGATGTCGGCGAAGCTGCGTCGAGACGGCGGCGGCACCATCGGCCGGACGGGTGGGCGCGTCGCGTACATCGTCACCGGCCCCGGGTGGTCCGGGAGTCGTTCGGTCGCGGGCGGAACGTTCATGGCGACAACTATGGGTCGCCGGCGTGACACCTCAATGAGACGCGGATGAAAGTTCTTTCACGTGACCAGGTCCCGGACAACGAGAAACGCACCGCCGGATCGGCGGTGCGTCTACTCGTCGACGGTCCTCATCGCCGACGTCGGTCAGCTGCCCTGCAGCAGAAGGTTGTCCTTCAGAAGCATGTCGGGGTCGCCCACACAGAACGCGCGAACCAACAGGTAACTGTTGGGGTTGCTCTTGACCAGTTCCTTGCCGTGCCGGTCCGCGAACGCGGTGATCGTGGCGATCTGCTCGGAATCGGTGAGCGACAGATAGGTGCCGCAGGTCATCTCGTCCGGGTCGGTCGCCGCACCCGCCTGCGGCGGGACCGCCGCCGGTGGCCGGGTGGCCCGGCCGGTCGTGGCGGGTGACGTCGTGGTCGTCGCGGTCGAGGTCACCGCGGATTCAGTTGTCGTCAGGGCGATCGGCGAGACCTCGGGGACAGCGGTCCCCGAGGTCTCGGTTGCACACGCGGCCGAGATCAGCACGGCCGCCATCGCTCCGATCAGACCCAGGCCGGCGTTCCGGCGGGAGTCGATCATGGCTGTTGACTACTTCGGTGGCATCCGGATGCCGCCGTCGACGCGGATGACCTCGGCGTTCATGTAGCTGTTGGTGACCAGCTCGACGACCATCGAGGCGAGCTCGTCCGGCACGCCCAGGCGGTGCGGGAACAGCACCGACTCACCGAGCTTGGCCTTGAACGCCTCGGCCGATTCGCCTTCGCCGTAGATCGGGGTGTCGATCAGTCCGGGGGCGATGGTGTTGACGCGGATGCCGACCGCCGACAGGTCGCGCGCGACCGGGAGGGTCATGCCGACGACGCCGCCCTTGGACGACGAGTACGACGCCTGGCCGATCTGGCCGTCGAATGCCGCGACGCTGGCCATGTTGACGATCGCGCCACGCTCACCGTGGGCGTCGAGCGGCTCGTTGCGGCTCATCGCGGTGGCGGCGAGGCGGATGGCGTCGAAGGTGCCGATCAGGTTGATCGCGATGACCTTCTTGTAGGCGTCCAGGTTGTGTGCCGAACCGAACTCGCCGTCGCGGCCGATGGTGCGTTGCGCCCAGCCGATTCCGGCCGAGTTCACCAGCGCACGCAGCGGGCCGAGTTCGGTTGCCGCATTGACCGCGGCCTCGATCTGCTCGGTCGAGGTGACGTCGACGCTGACGAACTGCCCGCCGATCTCCTTGGCGAGTTCCTCGCCCTTGTCCGCGTTGAGGTCGGCGACGACGACCTTCGCACCCTTGGCCGCCAGCTGGCGAGCCGCTGCTGCGCCGATGCCGGAGGCGCCACCCGTGACGATTGCACTAGCTCCATTGATATCCACGACTCGGAGCCTATCGATCGTTCTATCGCTCGGTAAAGTCCCTCCGCGAAACGCCCCGTCGGGTCAGACGCACTTCACGATCGGTTCGGGCGCATAACGGACGGTACGGGTGGACCGGTCGATCTCCCGTCCCGTGCGCGCATCCTTGATGATGCGGGTGTCCGACGTGGTGAAACCCTTGCTCCCGCTGCTGGGGATGCAGTCGTCTCCGCGCGGAACGCGGACGCGCTGCGGGTCGGTCGTCGCGTACCGTTCCCCGGTCACCGACTCCACGTCGAACGCTTTGGTGCCCCACAACCTCACGGTCACCGACGACGACGACCAGCTGGTCTCGATCAGGACGCCGTGCCGCGTGTTGTTGCGGAACTTCAGGTCGATGGCCCCTTCGAAGACCGTCGCCTCCCGCGCCTCGGGGTACCGCGAGATGTAGTACGCGTGCTCGGTGTGATCGACGTCCTCGAGTCCGGCGAAGTACGCCGCGTTGTACAGGGTCGTCGCGAACTGGGAGATGCCGCCGCCGACGGCGGTCGACGCCCGGCCCTGGTCGATGATCGTCGACTCGACATATCCCTGCTCGGACCCGCGCGGTCCGGTGTGTCCGTTGAGCGAGAACACTTTTCCGGGCATGACCAGCGCCCCGTCGACCTCGGCGGCGACGAGCCGGATGTTCTCCCCGGAGGCACTCGAGAAGCCACCCGTCGTGTACTCGCTGATCAGTTCCGTGACACCGAGCTTGCGGGCGGCATCGGTCGTGAGCTTCGGTTCCACCTCGTCGTAGACGACCTCGACCGTGCGGTTGTCACCGTCGGCGGCCGCGCTCGTCGCAACGGCCTCGAGCGTCTTCGGCCAGTTGACCGATGCGCCGGCGACCCCGGGCACCACCGTCGGACGGCCGGACGCGAGGCTGAACCTCGCACTGACCGGGGCACGCTGGGACGCGTCGAGGTCGGGGGCGAGGATCTGGCGGGCGACCTTCTCATCGGCTCGGGGCGTGAGTCCGCCGCGCCCGTCGGGACCGAAGGTCACCATCGACGCCAGGTCTCCCGCGGGTACCTCGACCGTCCGTTTCCGCCGGTCGACGAGACGCACGGGAGCCGACGTCACGCGTTCGGCAGGTCCGGCGACGGTGGCCGCCACGACCTCGGCGCTGACGGTCGGCGAGAAGGGCTCCATGGGCAGGTCGACGGGTCTGCCGTCCAGCCAGTGGTCGACGAGGGCGGCGGCCGCCGCGTCCCGGGCGATGCGTTCACCCGCGGCGGGTTGATCTCCGATGGGCCGGGTGCCGTCGTAGTGCACGCCACCTTCGACCGCCGCCTTCTCGAGTGATGTGCGCTGGGCGTCGAGAGCGGCGTTCATCGCGGTCCGATCCAGCCTGACGACCGGTTCGACGTGGGCGTCCCGGCCGAACAGGGCGCCCAGTCGCACGAGAGGGTTGCGCGGTTGCTCGAGCAGACGTGTGCGTGTCGCGTCGAGGTCGAAGGAGAGTCCGAGATCGGCCGGCGCGACTTCGGCCGAACCCTCCGGCGTCCGCACGATGACCGGCTGGGTCGAGCGCGCCGCCAGCTCGTCGAGGACGGGAGTGAGTCCGGCGGTGTCCCGACCACCTGCGTCGATTCCGCCGACGACGGCGTTGCGCGCGGAATCGGAGCGGGTGGCGACGAATTCGGCGGCGAGGACGAGGGTGACCACGGCGACGACGGCGAGCACGGCGCGAAGCGCGGATCGTGCTCGGCGAGAGCCTGGGGTCACATCTCCATCCATCGTGGCTGACAGCCGGGTGGGGCTGACGAGTGGGCAGATCAGGGGGTGGCCGCAGAACTACGGTCGGAAAGTAGGCGCTCCGGCCGAGCTGTCGGGTCGGGGGTCTGACAGCGCAGCCGGAGCTATAGACATATTTACGCTACTTTTCGGCCGGAGGCATCCCCGGAGGGACGATTCTGCCGAATATGTGACGAAGTACCCCGTTTCGTCCCACGAAGGTGAGACGGATCGGTTGATCAGTCGCCAACCCGTCCCACCTGTCGGGATCCGGTCCCTCGCCGCGTCGGATGCGACCCCGTCCGGGTCAGCCCTCGATGATCGCGGTGACGCCCTGCCCGCCGGCGGCACAGATCGAGATCAGTGCGCGACCGCCGCCGTTCTCCTTGATCTGCTTGGCCGCCTGCGCGACGATCCGGCCGCCGGTGGCGGCGAACGGGTGACCCGCGGCCAAAGACGAACCGTGGACGTTGAGCTTGCTGCGGTCGATCGAACCCAGCGCGGAGTCGAGGCCGAGACGCTCCTTGCAGTACTCCTCGGACTCCCACGCCTGCAGGGTGGCGAGGACCACCGACGCGAAGGCCTCGTGGATCTCGTAGAAGTCGAAGTCCTGCAGGGTGAGTCCGTTGCGGGCGAGCAGTCGCGGAACCGCATAGGTCGGCGCCATCAGCAATCCGTCGGGACCGTTGACGTAGTCGACTGCGGCCGTCTCGCTGTCGACGAAGTAGGCGAGCACCGGCAGTCCGCGGTCGGCGGCCCACTCGTCGCTGGCAAGCAGCACGGTCGACGCGCCGTCGGTGAGCGGGGTCGAATTGCCCGCCGTCATGGTCGCGTCGCCGAGGGAGACACCGAAGACCGGCTTGAGCTTGGCGAGCTTCTCCGCGGTGGAGTCACCGCGCAGGTTCTGGTCGCGGGTCAGGCCGAGGAACGGGGTGATCAGGTCGTCGAAGAAGCCCGCGTCGTACGCCGCTGCCATGTTCTGGTGGCTGCGCGCGGCGAGCTCGTCCTGGTCGGCGCGCTTGATGCCGAACTCCTTGGCGGTGACGGCGGCGTGCTCACCCATCGACATGCCGGTGCGGGGCTCGCCGTTGCGCGGGATCTCGATGCCGAGCTTGGTCAGCAACTTCGCGGCGCCGAGGATCTGGTCCTTGGTGCTGCGTGCCCGGTTGACCTCGAGCAGCTGACGACGCAGCCCCTCACCCACGGCGATCGGGGCGTCGGAGGTGGTGTCGACGCCGCCGCCGATCGCGGCGTCGTAACGGCCACGGGCGATGCCGTCGGCGACCGTCGTGATGGCCTGCAGACCCGTTCCGCACGCCTGCTGGATGTCGAAGGCGGGGGTGTACGGCGAGAGGGCCGAACCGAGCACGGACTCGCGGATGAGATTGAAGTCACGAGCGTGCTTCAGCACGGCACCGCCGGCGACCATGCCGAGTTGCTCACCCTGCAGGCTGAACCGGCTCACCAGGCCGTCGAGGGCCGCGGTGAACATCTCCTGATTGCCGACCTTCGCGTACGCCTTGTCCTGGCGCGCGAACGGGATGCGGTTGCCGCCGAGGATCGCGACCGGGCGGTCGGTCCGGGTCTTGGGCTTGCTGGCGGGGTTGGACTGTTCGGCCACGTCGATCTCCCAGGGTCGTGTGCGGTATCTATAGCGTATTCTTACTCATCAGTAAGTTCGTTGTCGAACGACCGTCAGAGGAGATCACCGTGGCCGCCAACGGAAACACTGGCCTGTACTCGAGCTTCGTCCATTCCGCGCCCGGCGCATTCATCGCCAAGCAGGCCGGATTGCCCGTCCCGCCGCCGTTGCGGCGCTACAAGCCCACCGAGCCGCCGCTGCCCGGTCCGGTGCTGCTCGGCGGGTCCGGCCGACTCGTCGAACCACTTCGCGAGATGCTCTCCACCGAGGACTACGACCTCATCCAGAACGCCACGACCGGCCGCAGCGCCGACAAGTTCGGCGGCCTGGTCTTCGACGCGACCGGCATCACCTCCCCCGCCGAGCTGCGTCAGCTCTTCGAGTTCTTCCAGCCCGCGATGCGTTCGACCGCACCGTGCGCCCGGTTCCTCGTCATCGGCACCACCCCGGAACTGGTGACCGACCCGTCCGAGCGTGTCGCACAGCGCGCGCTCGAGGGCTTCACGCGCTCGCTGGGCAAGGAACTCCTGAAGGGCTCCACCGTCCAGCTCGTCTACGTCTCCCCCGACGCCAAGACCGGTCTGACCGGCCTCGAGTCGACCGTACGCTTCGTCCTGTCGGCGAAGTCGGCTTTCGTCGACGCCCAGGTCATCCGGGTCGGCGGCGCCGATGCGACAGCCCCGAAGAACTGGGACAAGCCGCTCGAGGGCAAGGTCGCCGTCGTGACCGGTGCCGCGCGCGGCATCGGCGCGACGATCGCCGAGGTGCTCTCGCGCGACGGCGCGCACGTGATCGCCGCCGACGTCCCGCAGGCGGGTGACGCACTGTCGGAGACCGCGAACAAGGTCGGCGGCACGGCCTTCCCGCTCGACGTCACCGCCGCCGACGCCGGCGCCAAGCTCGCCGAGCACGCCCTCGAGCGGCACGGCGGCATCGACATCATCGTCAACAACGCCGGCATCACCCGCGACAAGCTGCTCGCCAACATGGACGACGCCCGCTGGGACGCGGTCATCGCGGTCAACCTCATCGCACCGCAGACCCTGGTGGAGACGCTGCTCGAGAAGGGTGCGCTCCGCGAGGGCGGCGCCGTCGTCGACGTGTCGTCGATCGCCGGCATCGCGGGCAACCGCGGCCAGACCAACTACGGCGCCTCCAAGGCGGGTGTCATCGGACTCGTCGACGCCTACGCGCCGATCCTGGCCGAGAAGGGCATCACCATCAACGCGGTGGCCCCCGGCTTCATCGAGACCAAGATGACCGCGGCCATCCCGCTCGCGACCCGCGAGGCCGGACGCCTGATGAGCTCGCTGCAGCAGGGCGGCCAGACCGTCGACGTCGCCGAGACCGTGGCCTACTTCGCCAACCCGGCGAGCAATGCCATCACCGGCAACGTGGTCCGCGTCTGCGGCCAGGGATTCCTGGGGGCCTGATGCCGAAGACGATCACACTCCCGGCGGCACCCGGCACCGGTGAGCTGTACGGCAAGGCGGTCACCGCGCTGCTGCCCGGCATCGGCAAGCCGCCGCGTGTCCCCGCCGACGCGACCGCACCCGAGACGCGCTACCGGCTCGAGGGCATACGGGTGGACTCGGCTGCGCTGCAGGCGTATTGCCACGCGACGGGGCAACGTTTCGGCGACACCCTGCCGCTGACGTACCCGTTCGTGTTGCAGTTCCCGGTCGTCATGAAGCTCATGACATCTGACGAGTTCCCGTTCGGCGCCGTCGGTTCGGTGCACATGACGAACACGATCGAACGCAAGCGACCCATCGAGGCCGGCGAACCGCTCGACATCGTCACGCACGCCCAGAACCTCCGGGAGCACCGCAAGGGCATTCTGATTGATGTCGTGAGCGAGATCAGCGTCGGGTCCGAACTGGTCACCACGCAGACGGCGACCTTCCTGAAGCAGCAGCGCACCAGCCTTTCCGACGAACCGCGTGGTCCCGAACCGAAGTCGAAGACCCCGCCGCCGCCGGACGCGATCCTCGCCGTCGACCTCAAGCGGATCCGCGAGTACGCGGCCGCCTCGGGCGACCGCAACCCGATCCACATGGGCAACCTGCCGGCCAAGGCATTCGGCTTCCCCAAGGCGATCGCCCACGGGATGTGGAGTGCGGCAGCGGCCATCGCGAACGTGGAGGCGCAGCTTCCCGACGCGGTGACCTACGACGTCAAGTTCGGCAAGCCGATCCTGCTGCCGGCCAAGGTGAACCTGTACACCCGCCGCATCGACGGCAAGGGCAGCTTCGACATCGCGATCCGCGACCGTCGCAAGGGATTCCCGCACCTCACCGCGACGACGCGGGAGAGCTGAGCGACTTTCGCGTTTTCCTCCCGCGGTCCCGTTTCCGTCCCGCTGATCGGATCTGATCAGCGGCTGGGAGGCGGGGCCGCGGGAGTTTCTGCGGCACAGAGGTTGTCAGCTCTCAAAAGGCCCAGAGGCTGCGCTCCCGCGCTCGTCCGGGGCCAAGTCGCTCAGGAGTCGGTACCGACACCCTTCAGGCCGCGCCAGGTGATGCCGACGAGGAGGTTGGTGGCCTTCTCGAGGTCGACGTCGCCCTCGGTGATGCGGTCGGCGACCGCCTCGGCGGCACCGACGATCGAGACGGCGGTGAGTTCGAAGTCGAGATCGCTGGCGCCCTCGACCGTGGTGCCGGCCTTGATCAGCTCGGTGACCATCTCGGTGACGCGCTGGCGGCTCTCGGAGACGATGCCGGCGAAACCGGCCGTGCCGATGGCCACGCGGTACAGAACTCGCCAGGACTGACGGTGCTCGTGCACGAAGCGGAGAAACTCGCGGATCACCGTGACCGCCTGCTCGCGCTGCGAGAGCGAGGGATCGAAGCCGACGCTCATCGCGTCGATGAACAGGCCCGACTCGCGGGCGATGCAGGCACTGAAGAGCTCGTCCTTGGAGCCGTAGTACAGATACAGCATCGGCTTGGAGATCTGCGCCTCGGCGGCTATCGCATCCATCGACGTCTCACGGAAGCCGTTCTGCGCGAACACCTTGACGGCCGCATCGAGCATCTGCTGCTCGCGCACCGCGCGCGGCAGTCGCTTGGTTCCGCCCGACATGACCGCCACCTCCGTTCACCACATCCGTTCGACCGACGATATCAACAACTTACCAATCGGTAAGGTGAAACCCCATTCGCATGGGCCGGGCCTGCGCAGTTCAACATTTCACCACACCCTTGGACCGCAGGATGCGCACCACCTTGTCGTCGAGGCGGGCGGGTGCGAGACGACCGGTCGACACCGCGCGCTCGAGATTGTCGAGCACCGAGTCGACGCGGTCGGTGGACAGCCACAGCGCGACGTCGCCGCCCGCGAGGATGAACTTCTCCACCGCCTGCTCGATGGGGTACTGCGCGCTGATCGCCGCCATGCCCGACAGGTCGTCGGAGTAGATCACGCCGTCGAAGCGCGGACCGTCGTAGCCGACACCGGTGCGCAGCATCTGGATCGCGGGCCGGCTGATGCTCGCGGGCAATCCCTTCGTCAGGCCCGGGACGATCAGGTGTCCGACCATCGCTCCCGCGGTCCCGGGGTCACGCAACAGCGTCCGGAACGGCACGAGGTCGCTGTCCTGCAATTCGGCGAGCGACGGCACGGTCACGACACCCAGGTGCGAGTCGCCCGAGCCGTGTCCGTGCCCCGGAAAGTGCTTGTACACCGGCGTGATTCCCGCATCGGCCAGCCCGGCGGCGTAGGCCCCCGCATATCGGGTGACGACCGCGGGGTCGTTGCTGAAGGAGCGGTCGCCGATCACCTCGTCGTCCGATTCGTCGCTGACGTCGGCGACGGGAGCGAAGTCGACGGTGACCCCGAGGCTCTTCAGCTCGCGTCCCACGCCGGCCGCGATCGCCCGCACCTGCGCGGGCGTCTTGGTCTGCGCCAGCTCGCGCGGCGAGGCGTGGTCGATACCGAGGGCCGACAGCCGCGACACCCGGCCGCCTTCCTGATCGACCGTGACCATCAACGGAATCGAGGAATTCTGCGAGATCCGTGCTGCCGCACCGCTCGTCAGGATCGCCTTGTCGGTCCAGCTCCCGACGAAGATCCCGCCGATCTCCTCGTTCTCGACGATTTGTTGCGCATCGGCCGCCCCGGTCACACCGACGACGATCAGCTGCGCAAGCTTCTGGCGGACCGACAACCTCGCGAGTTCGGTTGCACCGCAAGCATTCACGACCGGGGTGGCGGATGTCGACGCCGATGAAGACGTCGCCCCTGCATCGGCCGACGCCGAGTACGAGGGCGTCGGCGGTGGCGAGTCCGGCGTCGACGACGTGCACGCCGCGAGCGCCGCACACACCACGGCGACCGTTCCCGTCGTCACCGCATTGCGAATCCACGCGTGACGAACCCCCTCAGGACGAATCCGCCGGGGTCTGCGAGTTGGGCCCATGGCTCGAGTCTGGCATGTAGTCTGAGCCAATGGACGCGGGGTCCGTTTCGTCCGGGTCCGCCGCCGCCGGAAGCGGCAGCGGCGGTGACAACGGCGCGCAGACACTGATGATCGCCTACGACGGATCACCGAACGCCGATCGCGCCATTCGCTACGCCGGACAATTCCTACGCGCGCAATCCGCGGTGGTCGTCACCGCCTGGCAGCCCGGCGGCATGACCCCGGCGCGGATGTCCACCCTCGCGGGCGGGATGCAACCGTTCATCGACACCCAGCTCGACGCCGGCGTCGACCAAGCCCTCGAAGACGAGGCCGCCGCAATCAATGAGCGTGGCGTGACTCTCGCCGCCGAGTGCGGGCTGTCCGCGCGTGGAACGCTCGTCGAAGTGGAGTCGACGGTGTGGGGCGCGCTCGTCGCCGCGGCCGAGGCGCTCGACGTGGACCTCCTGGTCACCGGCACCCGCGGGGCGTCGGGACTCAAAGCATTGTTGCGCTCCAGCGTCGCCGAGCGGGTTCTCAAACATTGCCATCGGCCGGTGTTCATCGTTCCCGCCAAGTGCGAGAAGGAGCCACAGGTCACGCCGTAGATGTCCTGATCTGTGGGATGCGTGGCCTGGACGCCACGGTGTGGGTCGGAAACGATGTCCTCATGACTCGATCGGTGCTGATTCTCGGCTATCCCGGGGTGCAGGCCCTGGACGTGACCGGTCCGGCCGATGTGTTCACCACCGCATCCCTCGCGCTCGCCGACCGGGGCTCACCCATCTCCTATGACCTGCGTCTGGTCTCGCACTCGGGACAACCCGTCGGCACCGGCGTCGGCCTGGAGTTCGTCGCGCACCCGCTGCCCGATCCGGCCGATCCGATCGACATCCTGATCCTTCCCGGTGGCACCGGCGTCCACGACGCTTCTCGGGATCCCGATCTCGTCGACTGGATCCGGCAGGCGGCCGGACGGGCGAGACGGGTCGTCAGCGTGTGCAACGGTGCGTTCCTCGCAGCCGAGGCGGGCCTGCTCGACGGCAAACGCGCGGCGACCCACTGGGCGGTGACCGGGCTGCTCGCCGAGCGGTACCCCTCGATCGAGGTCGACGCCGAAGCCCTGTTCGTCCGCGGCTGCGAACGGGTGTGGAGTTCCGCGGGAGTCACCGCCGGCATCGACCTCTCGCTCGCCCTCGTCGAAGAGGACCACGGCACCGACCTCGCGCAGCTCGTCGCACGGTGGCTCGTCCTCTACATGCGGCGACCCGGCGGTCAGAGCCAGTTCGCGCCACCGGTGTGGATGCCGCGGGCCCGGCGCACGGTGATCCGCGAGATCCAGGAGCGCATCGAGGGCGAACCGAGCCGGCCACACCGCGTCGACGACCTCGCCCGCGACGCGTCGATGAGTCCTCGTCATTTCTCCCGCATCTTCACCGACGAGACCGGCGAAGCGCCCGGCGCCTACGTCGAACGAATTCGGACCGACGCCGCCCGACGCGCACTCACCGAGAGCGACGACACGATGCCGGTGATCGCCACCCGGTGCGGATTCGGGTCCGCCGAGACGATGCGCCGAACTTTCGTCCGGCGACTCGGCGTACCGCCGGAGACCTACCGCCGCACCTTCCGCTGATCCCGCTCCCCCTCGCCACTTCTCCGCCCATCCCACCTACCGAAAGGCCCCCCATGACCCAGATCGCGATCGTCCTCTACCCGCAGTTCACCGCGCTGGACTTCATCGGCCCCTACGAGGTGCTGCGCACCCTGCCCGACGCCGAGGTGAGGTTCGTCTGGCACGAGCCGGGGCCGGTCGTCGCCGATTCGGGCGTGCTCGTCGTCGGCGCCACGCATTCGTTCGACGAGACGCCGGCGCCGGACGTCGTCCTCGTGCCGGGCGGGCCGGGATTCCTGTCGGCGTCGCAGGACGAGAAGGTCCTCGACTGGCTGCGGGCCGTGCGACCCGGCGCCCAGTGGACGACGTCGGTGTGCACCGGCTCGATTGTGCTGGCCGCCGCGGGTCTGCTCGACGGCAAGCCGGCCACCACGCACTGGTCCTCGATGGCGGGACTGACCCTGCACGGGGCGAAGGCCGTGTCCGACGAGCGCGTCGTCCGCGCGCTGCCCGACGACGACCTCGTCACCGCCGCCGGCGTGTCCGCCGGGATCGACCTCGCGCTGTGGCTGGCCGAGCAGATCGCCGGGCGCGCACGAGCCGAGGCGATCCAGCTGATCATCGAATACGACCCTCAACCGCATCTGGACTCCGGACATCGTTCCAAGGCGTCGGCCGGCACGATCGCCACATCGACGATGCTGCTCACCCGCGATGTCGACAAACCCGAGCTGCTCAAGGCGAGCGCGCGTCTGCTGTGGGATCGCGCCCTCACCACAGTGCGCTCCCGGCGCTGACCGCGGCGGAGTGGATACGCAGGTCTCCGCGGGTGTCACCCGGAATCGGACTTCGGCGATGGTAGTTTCATCGCCATGACCAACAACCGCCTTGTCGCCGGAGCCGTCGCCGGAGTCGCCGGCATCCTGGTGGGACTCGGCGCGGTGTTCCTCGGCGGTTTCCTGGCCTCCGAGAACAGCCCGTCCACCGACCTGAACAACATCAGCCCGAACAACGGATTCATCCAGGGCTCGGTGGACTACGGTTCGCGCGGCGGAGCCGGCGACACCAACTGACACATCCACGACGCCGCCGGTCCCGGCGTCTCCTGATCGACGGCAGCAGCAACTGAGTACTCCGCCTCCACCACCGGATCGGTCCGTTCTGACTCGGTCTGGGCTCGATCGGTCCGGCATCGATCGGTCCGGCCTCGATCGGTCTCGGCTGAGTCGGCGCGGCGTCGCCGTCGTCGCCGCCATCTCGCTGCTGATCTGCCTGCTGCAGTCACCGGGTCGCATCGCCGCGGACACCAAACTCGACCTCACCGCGAATCCGCTGGGTTTCCTGGCGCGCGCCGCGCATCTGTGGACGCCGAACGCCCCGATGGGGCAGGTACAGAACCAGGCCTACGGGTACTTCTTCCCGCACGGCGCGTTCTTCGCGGTGGGCGACCTCCTCGCCGTCCCGCCGTGGATCGTGCAGCGCCTGTGGTGGGCCGTGCTGCTCACCGTCGGCTTCGTGGGCATCGTCCGCCTCGCCGAGGTCCTACGACTGGGGTCGCCGGCCTCGCGGGTCATCGCCGCCACCGTCTTCGTGCTGAGCCCTCGGGTCCTCACCACGCTCGGCTCGATCTCGTCGGAGACCCTGCCGATGATGCTCGCGCCGTGGGTGCTCGTCCCGGTGGTGCGGGCGCTGGACACGCGCGGTGCCGACGACGGTCCGCCGCTCTGGCGTGAGGCCGCACGTGCGGCGGCCGCGGTCGCACTGATGGGTGCGGTCAACGCCGTCGCCACGCTGGCGGCTCTCGGCGTCGCCGCCCTGTGGTGGCTGCTGCACAGCCCGCGCGACCGCCGCTGGTGGCGATTCGGCGCCTGGACCGCGGCCGGCCTGACCCTGGCCTGCGCGTGGTGGGTCGTCCCGTTGCTGATCCTCTCGCGCGTGAGTCCGCCCTTCCTGGACTACATCGAGTCGTCCCGGGTCACCACGCAGTGGACCTCGCTGACCGAGGTGTTGCGCGGGGCCGGTTCGTGGACGCCCTTCGTGTCCCCGGAGCGCGTCGCCGGGGCGGTGCTCGTGACCCAACCCGCCGCGGTCCTGGCGACCGGGACCATCGCAGCCGCGGGGCTCGCCGGATTGTGCATGCGGCACATGCCGTTCCGCGGCCGGCTCGTCGCGATCCTGGGCGTCGGTCTCGTCGTGATGTGCATCGGCTACGCGGGCGGGCTGGGGTCGCCGATCGCCGAGCAGGTACGCGTCTTCCTCGACGGTTCCGGCGCGCCCCTGCGCAACATCCACAAGTTCGAGCCGCTTCTCCGTATCCCGCTGGCCCTCGGTGTCGCCCACCTGCTCGCGCGGGTCCCGCTGCCAGGGAGCGCGAGTCGCCGCGAGACGCTCTCCGCCTTCGCCCAGCCCCAGCGGTCGCGTCCGGTCGCCGCAGCGATCGTCCTGCTCGTCGCCGTGATCGGCGCCGGATCGCTGATGTGGACGGGCCAGCTCGCACCGAACGGGACCTACCAGGCGATCCCGCGCCACTGGCAGGACACCGCGAACTGGCTGGCCGAGCACGGCGAACGCAGCGACGGCGCCCCACCCGCCCGTGCACTGGTCGTCCCCGGCGCCCCGTTCGCCGATCAGCTGTGGGGACTCACCCGCGACGAACCGCTGCAGCCGCTGTCCGACACCCCGTGGGCGGTCCGCGACGCGATACCCCTCACGCCGCCGGGCGCGATCCGAGCGCTCGACTCCGTGCAACGCGAGATCGCCGCCGGCCGCGGATCACCGGGCCTGGCCGCCACCCTCGCCGGGCAGGGTATCGGATTCGTCGTCCTGCGAGCCGATCTCGACCCCGAGACCTCACGGTCGGCCCGTCCGCTGCTCGTGCAACAGGCACTCGACGACTCGCCCGGACTACGCCGCGTCGCGACGTTCGGTCCGCAGATCGGCCCGCCGAGCGTTCGAGGGGTGGTGCGCGACAACGGCTTGCGGCCCACGATGCCCGCGGTGCAGATCTTCGCCGTCGGTGCTGCCGGCGTGCCGGACGCCGGCACCGGACCCCGCCTCGTCGACACCGCGGGACTGCCGCGGGTGGCCGGTGGTCCCGAAGCCGTCGCCGAACTGACGGAAGTTCGTGCACGCCAGGGGCTTCCGCCGCTCGGACCGGTCGTGCTCGATGCCGATGCACGCCGCGCCGGCGTCGTCGACGGTCCGTTGATCGTGACCGACACACCCAGCGACCGGGAGACCGACTTCGGCCGCGTCGACGACCACAGCTCGGCGATCAGATCCCCCTCGGATCCGCGTCGAACGCAGAACGCCGTCGCCGATTACCCCGTCGACGGCCAGCCACTGGTGCACGGAGAGTGGTTGCTGGACAACGACAGCGGCGAGGTCGACGTGTCCACGTCGGGATCGGCGGCGGACGCGGTTCAGCCCGGGCAGACCTCACCGGCCAACTCGGCGGCCGCGGCCTTCGACGGCAATCCGCAGAGCGCCTGGGTCAGTGGCGGTCTGGAGAGTGCGGTCGGACGATGGATGCGCATCGGTTTCACAACCCCGCGGACCGACCTCGCACTCACCCTGACGACCGCGAAGGCACTCGGACCCGATGTCACCAGTGCGTTGGTCACCACCGAGGCGGGTAGCACGGTGGTCTCGGGGCTCGAACCGGGCGAACCGATGACGGTGACCGCGCCCAGCGGGGCCACCCGCTGGGTGCAGATCCGTGCACTGCGCACCGACGACGGCACGACCGGCAACCAATTCGCGCTCGGCGAGGTGACGGTGTCCGATCTGCGGACCGCGACGCCGTTGCGAATCCGCCATCGCGTGGTCCTGCCCGAACTCGAGGCCGGCACCGAGGTGGCCCAGTGGCTGCTGTACCAGGAGTTGTCCGGCCGGGCGTCCTGCGTCGCCGACCCGGAGCGGCAGATGACCAGATGTGCACCGGGACTCGGCCTCTCCCCGGAGACGTCCGCGGTGTTCGGACGCGCACTCTCGGTCCCGTCGGATGTCACCGTATCCCCCACCGCGATCCTGCGGCCCCGGCCCGGCGATGCTCTCGATCGGCTCGCCGAGGATGATCGGGTCACGGCGCGCGGGGCCCGTCCGGTGACCGATCCGCGCGGCGGGCCCGCGGCCGCCGTCGACGGCGATCCGGGAACGTCGTGGACCGCACCGGAGATCCCCGACGAGCGGGCGTCCCAGGAACGCGGGGCAGCAGCGGATGGCGCGGAGACCGACCCGGCAGCGGACGAGAACAGTCCCACCCTGGTGCTGGATCTCCCGCGCGCGCAGCGGGTGGATTCGCTGACCATCGACGCCCCGCGGGGCTATCCCGCCGCGCCCACCGAGGTCGCCGTCGACCTCGGTACCGGGGAGCAGATCCGCGAGGTCGACGAGAGCGGCATCGTGCGGCTCGACCCCGCGGTGACCGACCGCGTGGAGATCACCATCCGCGCCCAATCCGACCTCATCGACTTCAACAGCCTCGGATTCGCCAGTCCCGCACCACCGGGGATCGCCGAGGTCCGGGTGTCACCGTCGCCACCGGCCGGCGCGGACGAAGGGCGGGTCGTCGAAATCGGTTGCGACGCCGGGATCGGCCTCACCGCCGCGGGTCAGGTCGTCCGAATGTCCGTGCGCGCCACCGCGGCCGACCTCCGCAACGGGCAACCGGTGATCGGGCGGCCGTGCGGCGACGGCCGGCTCGCCCTGCCCGCCGGTCAGCAGGAGGTGTCGGTCAATCCCGGCGACGCCTTCACCGTCGACGCCCTCTCTCTGGTGAACGGAGACGCGGTGTCGGCACCGGCGTCGGTTGCCCCCGTGGTCACCGAATGGTCGGCGGTACGGCGTGCGGTGACCGTCGAGAGCGGCCCGGAGCGACTGCTGGTCGTGCCCGAGAGCACCAACCCCGGGTGGCAGGCGCGGCTCGGCGGGACGCCACTGCGGCCAGTCGTCGTCGACGGCTGGCAACAGGGCTGGGTGGTGCCGGCCGGGACGGCCGGCACCATCGAACTCACCTACCGATTCGACTCGCTGTACCGCTGGGCCCTGGTGATCGGCCTCGCGCTCATGGTGCTGCTCCTCGTCGCCGCGTGGTGGCCGTCGACGCGTCGCCCACCGGCCGGAGTGCCGATCGTGGCCCCGGCCGGGCGGGGGACGGTGCTCGTCGCCGGGGGCGCAGTGCTCGCCGCGGCGTGGCTGGTGTCGGGCTGGTGGGGACTCGCGGCCGCGGTCGTGGTCGGCGCCGTCGCCGCTGCGGTACCGCCGAAGGCCGGCGTCACCACGGCATTCGTCGCGATGATGACCGCGACGATCGGGCTGGCGGCCGGGCCGTGGCACGCCTCCGGGGGCTACCACGGGTCGCAGTGGTGGGTTCAGCTGCCGGCGCTGGTGGCGGTGTCGATGACCGCGTGGCTGGTGTTCTGGTCGGCCGTCGACGGCCGGTCGTCGGGTGCGGTGCCGATCGAGGCCGGCGCAGACGAGGCCGGGACAGTCGAGGCGTCGGACGAGACGTGGCGCGCGCGGTTGCGACGACGATTTTCGCGGTTGCGCAACCAGTTCCGCGTCGGCTCCTCGATGAAGGCGTAACTGGCCGCGGCGACACCGATCGACAGACCGAGGGTGATCACCAGCACCAGGAGGGTGTCGCCGCTGAACGGCACGATGCCGAACAGCGGGAAGACCACCGCCAGGATCGCGACGTGCCAGATGAAGATCCCGTACGACCACCTCCCGAGCGCCAGCATCACCCGCGAGGTGAGGATGCGGAACGGTCCGTCGTTGCAGACGAGCGGTGCGAGCAGTGCGTAACCGCAGAGGCCGCCGAGAACCATCTTGGTGGCGAACTCGATCTCGGTGACAGCGCCGAGACCCGTCGGACCGGCGAGCCGGGTGCACGCCAGCGCATAGGCGACGACGAGCACGCCCAGCATCAGCGGACGGTTCGCGCTGAGGCGGATCGCACCACCCAGCCAGCGTCCCGGACGGGTCTGCCCGGACGCCGACGCCCCGGCACCCGAACCGGAGTCGAGGACCCCGGCGACCTCGGCCAGGACCAGACCCGCGACGAACCACGCCAGGTGACCGAACACCCAGTTCTTGGTCTCCACTCCGGCGGCCACGGGCAGGGAGGTGCCGACCCAGGCCCAGCCCAGGCTCACCGCGGCCAGGAGCAACAACACCGGGATGCGCGCACGCAGGCGACTCCCGCGCAGCCGCAGGAGCGCGAAGCCGATGAGCGGGAGCAGGGCGTAGAAGGCGATCTCGACCGACAGGCTCCACATCTGGGTCAGACCCGCGGTGAGTGTGAGCGGCACGAACACCTGGGTGAGCGTCAGATTCGCCAGCCAGACCTGGGCGTCGGCGCCCTGCGCCTCGGGAAGCAGCAGGATGACCAGGGTGACCACGACCAGGTAGGCGGGCCAGATCCGCACGATCCGGTGGCGGAAATACCTCGGCACCGACGGATGACGGGTTCCGCGATGCGCGGCGTCGACCCACGGTCGCCACAGCAGGAAACCGGAGAGCGCGAAGAACAGGGCGACCGCGAGGTCGAGACGCCCGAGCACCGGTCCGAGCACGGGGATCTCGACCGCCCGCGTCTGGAACGCCACATGGGTGACCAGGACCCCGATCGCGGCGATCGCCCGCATGCCCTCGAGCTGCGGATAGAACCGTCTGGCGGAGCCTGCGACGGTCTCGACGGCGGCGGGGGCGACGGAATCGGGGTCGGTGCTGGTCATGCTGCTGACAGGGTAGCCGGGAGGCGTTGCGTACCCTCGCCTCCATGTCCTCGCCGTCCCAGTCGTCCCCAGACCCCGAGACGTCGTCGCCGGACTCCGAGACCCATCCGCAGCCTCATCGCTGGTCGACGGCCGACCTCGCCGGCCCGACCCTGATCTTCGTCGGCGGCTTCCTGCTCGCGGTGACCATCGCCCTCCCGACGTTGCTCGTCGGAGGTTTCCGGACGATCCCGCTCAGCACCGACTTCACCACCGTCGCCACCGCCGACGACGCGACGATCTTCGACCGGTGCTCGCTCGGGACCCGTTCGGCCCGCACCGTCGGCGCCGACCTCGTCCGCCAGCAACGCGTCGTGGCGGTGCAACCGTCCGACGAACACCGGGTGACCCTGCAGGCCGGCACGTCCATCCAGGCCGAGACGCTGCGCATCGACGACCGTGAGGTCGACCCCGGCGATCCGCGCCCCGGCGCCGACCCCGGAGACCAGTCCGACGACGGGTCGCAACCGTGTAACGACGCGACCGTCAACGCCGTCAAGGATCGGGTGACACTC
Organism: Gordonia sp. HS-NH1; assembly: GCF_001418765.1. Classification (NCBI taxonomy): domain Bacteria; kingdom Bacillati; phylum Actinomycetota; class Actinomycetes; order Mycobacteriales; family Gordoniaceae; genus Gordonia; species Gordonia sp. HS-NH1. The sequence continues at coordinate 70,295 of NZ_LIYC01000012.1, read as the reverse complement.
GACCGGAAGAACGCGCTGCCACGACTCGCCGCGCGCGGGGCGTCGGAGATCCAGTACGACAGCGGACAGGCGGCCGTCCTCGTCCCGGACCGCCGCGGCGTCACCTATCTGTTGCCCTTCGACACCGAAACGGTCGACCGGGAGTTCTTCGACGCCGTCACCCGTACCGCCGTGCCACTGGTGTACGACGGCGACACCGAGGTCCGCGGCCGCGACGTCGCCCGGTTCCGCGCCGAGGTCCCCGACACCGACCTCGCTCGCGAGGCGCTGGGCCGGCCCGTGGGCACCAACGTCTCGATCACGCGGCCGGCGTCGTGGTTCGGCGTCGGCGACACGAGCCGACCGTTGACCGCGGACCTGCACCACCGGAGTTCATGGGATCTCGCCGTCGACCCCCGGACCGGCACGATCGTCGACGCCACGATCACCGTCGACGAGGTGTACCGCTTCCCCGACGGCACCCCCGGCGTCCCGGCCGACTTCGAATTGCCGCACCTACGAGCGACATTCACCTACGACGACAACACCCAGGCGCGGATGACCGACCTGGCCGCCGACCTCGCGTCCCCGATCCTGATCTGGGGCCGCCTGGTGCCGATCGGCACCGGAATCCTCGGCGTCGCGGCCCTGCTGGCCGGGCTGATACTGATCAATCCCGCCTGGTTGCCCGCCTGGTTGCCCGCCCGGCTTCGGCGTCGGCGTGACGCGAAAACCGTTGGCGGGCAGCCGGAGTGATCGGGATCGGCGTCAGGATGCCGACTCGGCGGCGAGCCGGCCGAGGGTGTCGTTGAGCTGATCCTCGGTCACGAGCGGGAATTTGACCTTCTCGAGCAGCTTCTTGTCGGTGACCTTCGACCAGTCGTAGGTGTGGCGAACCAGCGTCTCGTTGGGACCCTGGGATTCCAGCTCCCACAGCCACTCCCATCCGGGCGGCTGGGTGCCGGCGGGCGCGGTCTGCCATGCCAGGAGCTTGTCCTTGGCGTAGCCCGTGACATGGTTGTCCGTCTTGTACTCGCCGCCCATGTGGTCGCCCGCCATGTTCATGGTGAACACGTCACCCACCTGCTGGATGCGGTCGGCGTGGTCCACACCGCGGATGAACCCCGAACCGTCGAGCGCCTGATGCCGTTCGGGATTGGAGAGAACGTCGAACACCGCGTCGACGGGCGCCTCGATCGTGCGTTGGACAGTGACCTGTGTGCTCTCGTTGTCGCTCATGACACAACACTGCCGAAAGTTCGGGTACTCGGCAACGTCCGGTCACCACCCTGTGCTCCCTGAGGAGCGCCCGGAGCCTGCGGAGGGCGCGTCACGAAGGGTCCGGTGACCGAGGTTGCGAGACCCTTCGTGACGCTCGCAAGCTCGCTCCTCAGGGAGCGGGCGTGGAGGGCGCAAGCTCGCTCCTCAGGGAGCGGGCGTGGAGGGCGCGAGCGCGCTCCTCAGGGAGCGGATTCGTTGACCATGATGGCGGGGCGAATCAGCGCGCGACCGCCCACGTCCCCAGCGCGGCGATCGTGGCGGCCACCGCGGCGGTTCCGGCGACTCCGATCACCGACCCGGCGACCGTGAGGATGATCAGCACCTCGGCGGCCACCACCAGCCAGGTGCCGAGCGCGACGCGCGTCCGGTCGCGGGCGATCGCCGACAGCAGGACGACCTGCAGGACGGCGAGCGCGGCGCCGATGTAGGCGAACAACCACAGGATCGGCACGAGCGTGTCGTAGCCGTCCCCGAAGACGAGCGGAACGACCGGCCCGGCCGCACCGGCCAGCACGGTGAGTACGACCCCGATCCCGGCGACGACCGTCACCGCCTGACGCAGCGAGGCCCGCGACCGCGCGGGATCGGCGAGGCGGGGATAGAAGACCACGCCGATCGCCTGCGGGAGCCAGAAGGCCACCTTGGTCGCGATCGCGCCGAGTGCGTACACCCCGACCTCCTCCGCGTCGAGGACCCGGGGTGAGAGCAACAGGTCGATTGACGAGGCGACGATCAGCACCAGCTGGACCTGGGACGCGCGCACCACGCTGAGCACTCCCGCGGAACCCGACGCCCCACCTCGAGGCCGGTCGGCCCGCGCCACCGACCACACCACGAGCCAGACGACGACCGCCGAGGCCGCGGCCCCCAGCGTCCCGGCCAGGAGACCACCCGCCGGCCCGGCGCCGGCGGCGAACGCCCCGATGATCGGCATCGACCGGGCGACACCGACCACGGCCAGCACCCAGGACAGCACCCGGAACTCGCCGCGCCCCTGCAGAATCCCCTGACCTGCGGCGATGAGGGCGAGTAGCGGTGCGGAGGCGAGTGCTGCCGCGGTCGTCGCGACATCGGTGCGCAACAGCAGCGCGACGAGCGGGGTGGCGACCACGGTGAGCACGACAACCCAGGACGTCGTCACCACCCCGAGCGCGCGGAGGCGTCCCTCGTCGCCGCCGAGCACGACCTCCCGGGCGATGACGTTCTGCAGGGCCATGGCCGGCACGCCGAGCACGAGCATGGCCGACAGCAGCACCGCGAACTCGCCGTATTCGCTGACATCGAGGAAGCGGGCACTCGCGGCGAGGTGAACCACGTACATGCAGACGTTGGCCACCATCGAACCGACCGCCACCGACCCGACGGCGCCGACGGTGCCCGTCGTCCGGCGCGTCTGCTGCATGGACCAAGTGTGCCGATCGGGCGCGAGGCGCTTTGCACCGGCTGTCGTCCGTAGGCAACGATGGGAAGGCTGCTGTCCACCCAGCCCGAGCTCCACAGACCGAGAGACCCTGATGTACGACGACAACCCCACCTACGACGCCGAGTCGACAGACATCGGTTCGCGCATCGACCCGGTGCTGGCCCGGAGCTGGCTGCTGGTCAACGGTTCCCACTACGCGAAGTTCGAGCCGGCGTCCCGTTCGCGCGCCGACATCGTCGTGTTGGACATCGAGGACGCCGTGGCTCCCAAGGACAAGGTCGAAGCGCGCGACAACGTCGTCCGCTGGCTCGGGCCGAAGGACGGGACCGCCGGCCCCGGCGCCGGAGACTGGGTCCGCGTCAACGGATTCGGCACCCCGTGGTGGGCCGACGACCTCGAGGCCCTCTCGCAGACCGCGGTCGGCGGGGTGATGCTGGCGATGGTCGAGTCGGTCGACCACGTCACCGAGACCGCCAAGCGCCTGCCCGGTCTGCCCATCGTGGCGCTCGTCGAGACCGCGCGGGGGCTCGAGCGCATCAGTGAGATCGCGGCCGCCAAGGGCACCTTCCGCCTCGCGTTCGGCATCGGGGACTTCCGCCGCGACACCGGTTTCGGCGACAACCCGCAGACCCTCGCCTACGCCCGTTCGCGTTTCACCATCGCCGCCAAGGCCGCCCATCTGCCCAGCGCCATCGACGGCCCGACGGTCGGTTCGAGCGCACTCAAACTCAGTGAGGCGACCGCGGTCAGCGCCGAGTTCGGCATGACCGGCAAGATCTGCCTCACCCCCGGCCAGTGCGCGCCGGTCAACGAGGGCCTCTCCCCCTCCCAGGACGAGATCACCTGGGCGCGTGAGTTCTTCGCCGAATTCGAGCGCGACGGCGGTGAGATCCGCAACGGCTCCGACCTGCCACGGATCGCGCGGGCGACCAAGATCCTCGACCTGGCCCGGTCATACGGCATCACCGAATCGGACTACGACGACGATCCGGTGCACGCTCCCGCGCCCTCGGACACCCACCACTTCTGATCGGCATCACCGCGGTGACCCCCCGACGACTACTGCCGGCCCTGTACGGCACCGGTATCGGCGCGACCGCGGTGATCCTGGCGCCGCTGCTGCCGGGCCTGATCGGGGTCGGCGACCATCACCTGCTGTACCGAGATGCGGTGTCCACACCGCGTACCCACGTCACGGACACCACGATCGGGATCGGCGACCTGCCGCCGCGCGCCGTGCCGCAGGACTGGTTCCTCGCGATGGTGAGCACCGTCCTCGACGGCGGGATCGTCGTGCTGGCAGTCCTCGCCGCGGCGCTGGTGTGCGCGGGAGTCGGCTACGGACGCCTGGCGGCCCGACTGGTCCCGGGCGCCGGGCGGGCCGGCGCCTCGGCGGCCGCGCTCGTCGCGGTGTGGAATCCCTATGTCGCCGAACGGCTCCTGCAGGGCCACTGGAGCCTGCTGGCCGGGTATGCGGCACTGGGGTGGATTCTCGTTGCGGTCATGGACCTGCGGGAATGCCCCCCGCTGGTTGAGCCGGCACCGAGCGCAGCCGCCGGGTCGAGTAAGCGACGAAGGAGCGCATCGAGATCGAGGAGCCGAGTCGAAGCCACCCGGCGTCCGGGCCCCGGAGCGGACGCCGTCCGGCTGCTGCAACTGGGCGGGCTGCTCGCCGTCGCAGGGTTGACGCCCACCGGGTCCGTCCTGGCCGGAATCGTGCTGGCGGTGGCGCTTCTGGCGCGCCCGATCGGCTCGCGACCCACGGTGGCCGCCCTCGCCCTCTGGGTTCTCAGCACGCTGCCGTGGTTGCTGACGTCACTGATCACCGACGCCCCGACCACCTCCGCGGCCGCCGGGGTGGAGGCGTTCGGTCTGCGCTCCGAGCCCTGGCTCGGGCCCGTGGGCACGGTCGGTTCCCTGGGCGGGATCTGGAACGCCGACGCGGTGCCCGCCAGCCGGACCATCGGGTGGGCCGCGGTGGCCACCCTCTGTCTGCTCCTCGTCGTCGCCGTCGGCGCGCGGTATCTGTGGCGTCGTCGCGGGGAGCTGGATCCGTCGGTCCCCGCCATCGCGGTCCTGGCGTCGGTCACCGCGATCGTGTTGCTGCTGAGCACGTTCGGACCGGCCCGTACCGTCCTGGGCTTCGTCGTCGAGCACCTCGGCGGCGGCGGACTCCTGCGCGACACCCAGAAGTTCTCGGCGCTCCTCCTCCCGGCGGTCGCGGTCTGCGTGGCGGCGGCCGTGGCGGCGGCGCGGCGTCGTGTACCGGCGGGTTTCGCGCTCACCGCGGTCGTACTGCTGGTGGTGGCGCCGCTCCCCGACCTCGCGTGGGGCGTCGGTGGCGCGGTGCGCGCGATCGACTATCCCGACGAGTGGCGACAGGTCGCGGAGATCGTGCCGCCAGATCGGGGTTCGGTCGCCCTGTGGCCTCCCGGCACGGTCCGCGAGTACCCCTTTGCGCATGATCCGTCGCTCGACCCCGCCGCACGGATGATGCGGGCGCCGGTCGTCGAGTCCGGCGAGCTCCGCGTCGACGGAGAGGTGATCGACCCGCCCGGCGCGCACGCCGCAGCGGTGATGCGGGTACTGGAGTCCGGTGGGTCACCGACCGCTCTCGCCGAACTCGGCGTCGGGTGGGTTCTGGTCGAGAACGGTTCCCCGCCACCACAACTCGCCGATTCCGGGCACCTCGCCTTCGACGGTCCGTCGCTGCAGCTCTATCAGGTGGGCGACCCGGCGGATCGCTCCGCGGGCGTCACCGACCGGGCGATCGCCACCGCCGCACACCTGGTGTGGGCCGCGCTCCTGGTCGCCGGGCTGATCGGCGTCGGCATCGGTGTGGTCAGCGGCCGGGCGCGGACAGTACGGCGTCGAACGTCGCCATGAATCCGTCGCAGGTCGCTGACCAAGAATAGCGGCTCGCCTTGACCTGTGCGTTCCGTCCGAGACGGCGTGCCTCATCCGGATTGTCGATGAGTTTTCCTGTCGCGCTGGCCAGTTCGTCGACCCCGTCGACGAGCAATCCGGTGTTCCCGTCGTCGATGGAGTCGGCGAGTCCGGCGGCACCGCGGTAGCCGATCGTCGGGACACCGTGCTGGGCGGCTTCGACGACGGCGAGTCCCCACCCTTCCTTCCGCGACGGCATGAGGTGGACCCGGGCCCGGGCGAGGAGTTCGTGTTTGCGGTGTTCGTCGACGTGGCCGTGGAAGGTGACCGCGTCGGTCACCGCGAGATCGTTTGCGGCGCGGTGCAGTTCGTCCGCCCACCAGCCGCCGCCGATGACGTCGAGGTGGGCGTCGACGCCGTCGTGGCGCAGCCGCGCGAGCACCGTCAGCGCATCCTCGACCTGCTTGTGCGGCACCAGCCGCGACAACACGCAGAGCCGCACCGGGCCGTCCGGCCCACCGGGGACCGCGCCCCGATCGGGACCGGTCGCCCCGATGCCCTCGGGCAGCGGATCGATCCCGTTGCGCACGACCGCGATCCGCTCGGCGTCCACCCCGAGTGCGACGAGTTCGGATTTCGACGGCGCCGAGACCGTGACGTATCGGTTGCGACGATGGACCCGAGGCGAGACCCGCGACTCGAGAAACCATCCCACGTGGCCGAGGAGACGACCGGCGACCGGCCACTGTTCGCGGTGACAGTGGTGGACGAGGACCACCGTCGGGGCCGGCGAGACCAGCGCCGAGAAGAACGGGACACCGTTCTGGGTGTCGACGACGACATCGGGCCGGCACCCGGCCAGCGGCCCGAGACCGAGCCGGCCGCCGAGGATCGTCGCGAGCATGCGCGGATACACACTGATGCGTCCGCCGGCGCGGATGAACCGCATGCCGTCCCGTGTCTCCTCCCGGACGGACCCGGGGTAGGCGGAGGTGAGGAAGGTGACCCGCGCGCCGCGGCGGGCCAGTTCGGCCCCCACGCGTTCCAGGTAGGTCTCACTGCCGCCGCCCTGGGGGTGGCGGGTGTCCCGCCAGCACAGGAGCAGGACGTCAGACGGTGCGCGCATCGTCCGTCAGCCTACCCACCGCGGCCGGAGCGCCGGTACCCACCGCACGGGCGCGCCACTAGAGTGACCCGACGATGACGACTCCACTCACCGGCGGTGCGCGGATGGCCCGGCTCGCCACCCTGCGCCGTGCCGCCGGACTGCTGAACGACTTCCGCTACGAGCAGTCCGACCCCGCACGCTTCTACGGCGCGCTCGCCACCGACACCGCGAACATGGTCGAGGCGTTCGTGCCGGACCTCGCCGGAACCGGTCCCGACGGGGCGGTGATCCTCGACGTGGGCGGCGGCCCCGGGTACTTCGCCGACGCCTTCCGGGCCCGGGGCGCGCACTACGTGTCCGTCGAACCCGATCCCGACGAGATGCACGCCGGCGGGCTCGAGCATCGCGGCTCGGTCCGCGGCTCCGGCCAGGCCCTCCCCTTCGCCGACGGCTGCGTCGACGTCTGTCTGTCGTCGAACGTCGTCGAGCACACCCCGACGCCGTGGCAGATGGCCGACGAGATGCTGCGGGTGACGCGTCCCGGCGGCATCGTCATCATCAGCTACACACTCTGGTGGGGACCGTTCGGCGGCCACGAGATGGGCCTGACCCATTACCTCGGCGGCCACCGCGCGGCCCGAATGTACACCAGACGCAACGGTCACCCGCCCAAGAACCTCTACGGGACGTCGCTGTTCGCGGTCTCCGCCGCCGACGGGCTGCGCTGGGCCCGGTCGGCGACCGGCAGCGGGCATGCCGAACTCGTCGCGGCGTTTCCCCGCTACATCCCGCGTTGGATGTGGTGGGTGATGCGCCTACCGGTGCTCCGCGACGTTCTCGGCACCAACCTCGTGCTCGTCCTGCGCAGACGCTGAGGAGACTCGGCGCCTGACTATTCGGCGGCGAGGTCCGCGGTGCAGTTGAGCGTGCCGCCCTGGCTGGTCGCGGCAGCCAGCTGCTCGCCGTCGGCGAGGATCGCGCACGACACCGGGCCGCGGACCACGATGGCCGACAGGCTCGCCCGGGTCCCCTCGAGTTGCACCCGCTGGGACCACGGCGACCCCGTCGCCGGGATCACGGTCGGCGACCCCGGGCCACGACGGAACGTGAGCGCGACGACGTCGCCGTTGCCCGTCAGCTGGTAGGTGACGGTTCCGGAGCGCTGCGTCGTAGTGGTGGTCGACGTCGTCTCCTCGGTGGTCGTGGTACTCGACGATGTCGTCTCGCTGGTCGTCGCCGGGCCGGTCGACTCGGTGGTCGACGAGGAGGCCGCACTGGTGGAGTCGCCGTCGCCCGACCGGGTGACCAGGACGACGACCAGGCCGAGCACCACGAGCGCGATCAGAGCGGCCAGCGCCAGCCCGATCGTCCGCCCCTTCGAGCCGGAACCGCGAGGCGGCTCACCACCGGCCGGTGCGTCGTAGGGCGAGGACGCGTACGGCGAGCCGCCTGTGAAGTGGGGATCGGCGTACTGGGGATCGGCGTACTGGGGCTCGGTGTACGGACCCGGATACGGCTGCCCGCCCTGGTGCGGCTCGGTGTACGGACCCGGGTACGGCTGTCCGGGCTGCTGTTCGGTGTAGGCCTGCGACGGCGGCGCCGACGGGTCGAAGTCGGGATCGAACTGCCGGGTCTCCGGCGGATCGTTCCGCGGATCGTTGGGATCGCCCTCTGGTGGTCGGGTCATGCGCTCGATTCTGTCATCCCGGATCGGAACCCGACCCGGGGACGGCGAGGGTCATCCGTCGAAGAGCGGACTGGGGATCAGGTCGACAACCTCCGCGTCGGCCAGGTGACCCCGGCGGTAACGGCGTCGCGTCAGCATTCGGGTAGTGCTCTGGCCGCCGCGTCCGCCGCCACCCCAGGGAACCGCCCCGCGCTGAAAACCGCCCTGTGAAAACGTCTTTCAGGGACTCGGCGTCGGCGCTGAGTCGTCGACGCTTCTGTGGAGGGCGCTTTGCCGGGGCGCATCTCCGGCTGGGGGCGGGACTGCCTCGTGAGACGTCGCGGTGTCCGCGGCCTTCCGCCGCGGACGCCGCGATCGCCGTTAGATGTCGGCGATCGCTTCCAGCGGCCCGGTTCGCGCCGCGCGGACCGCGGGCCACAGCGCGGCCAGCACTCCGACGACCGCCGACGCGACGAGAGTGATCACGATCAGCGACCACGGGACCACCGGGGCGCCCAGGCCCCATTCGGCGAGCGTCCGTACCAGCGCGACGCCGATGACGGTTCCGAGGAGCACACCCAGCACGGCACCGAAGATCGAGATCAGCACCGACTCGAGGTAGATCGAACGCCGGACCTGGGCCCGGACCATGCCGATCGCGCGCAGCATCCCGATCTCACGTTTACGTTCGACCACCGACAGCGCGAGCGTGTTGATGATGCCGAGTACCGCGATCAGCAGCGCCAGCCCGAGCATCGCGTACAGCGTGCCGAGCATCTGGTCGATCTGCGACGAGATCTGCCCCTTGAACTGATCCCGATCCTGGATCTGGACCGTGAGATACGCGGCCGTCGCGTCCTCGAGATCGGTGCGCAGGGTCTCGAGGTCGGTACCCGGGGCAGCGTTCACGAAGAGCGTGACGTTGACCCGTGCGAAAGGCGGGACGAGTTTCTCGTAGACGTCCGGACCGACCACCCACGGTTGCAGCGCCTCGTTGTCGGCATACACGCCGGCGATCGGGACCTGGACCTGCGCGCCCGTCGCGGAGGTGAACGTGACCACGTCGCCGCGCTTCCAGCCGTTGGACTTGCCGGTGCGCTCGCTGATCAGCATCCCGTCGGCGGGCAGATCCGACGACGCGCCGTCCTGCATGTCCATCACGGTCACGCTGTTGAGCGGTCCGCCGAGCGCGGAGAACCCGGTCTCCGACTTGTCGTCGACCTTCGCCTGGACGATGCCGAACGACACCACGTCGCCGACGCCGGGCACACCGTCGATCGCGTCGGTCACCGCCGGAGGAAGCGGCGACTGATTGGTGCCCGCCACGATGTAGTCGGCGGTGATACCCGCGTCGACCGCGTCGTCGACCGTGCCCTTGAACGACTGTCCGAGGGTGCCGATGATCGCGACCAGCATCAGTCCGAGGGTGAGCGCGAACGCCGTCGCGGCAGAACGCCGCGGGTTGCGGACCGCGTTGGTCCGCGCCAGGCGTCCGATCATGCCGAACGGTGCCCCGATGACCCGGCCGAGCACACTGACGAACGGGCGGGCGAGCGCCGGGCCGACGAGGACGGCCGACAGGACCGCACCCGCGGCGCCGGCACCCACCGTGATCGCGGGGCCGGTCCCTTCACCCATCGCACCGATGACGATCGCGGCGATCGAGGCGACGCCGATGATCGCGCCGAGGATGGTGCGGTTGCGCAACGAGGCCGACCCCTCGGCGGCCGATGCGCGCATCGCCTCGACCGGCGGCACACGCGCTGCTCTCGCCGCGGGTACCCACGCACTGATCATCGTCACCACGACGCCGACCAGGACGCCGGCCAGGATCGCATCCGGGCCGACGGCCAACTCACCGTCCGGCAGGCCCGACGTCGCGCTGGTGATCGCCTTCAGGCCGGCGGCCAGCGCGATGCCGATGGCCAGGCCGAGGGCGCCACCGAGGACACCGACCACGAAGGCCTCGAACAGCACCGACCGCGACACCTGGCGTTGGCTAGCGCCGACCGCCCGGAGGAGCGCGAATTCGCGGTTCCGTTGCGCGACGATCATCGAGAACGTGTTGTAGATGATGAACGTGCCGACGACGAGACCGATCGCGGCGAACGCCAGCAGGATGTACTGGAAGATCTGCAGGAACTCGTTGACCTGTGCCTTCTGGTCCTCGCGGACCTGATCGCCGGTGCGGACGTCGTAGAGGTCGGCGTCGGCGCCGAGCCCGGCGACGATCCGGTCCTGCAGCTGCTCGGGGGTGACCCCGGCGGCGGCCGACATGTCGACGACGCCGACATGCTCGCCGTCGGTGAACAACCGGGACGACGTCGCGGCGTCGAACTGGACGTTCACATACCCACCCGTCGAGCTCGGCGCGTCGACGAGACCCACGACGGTCACATCGAGCGGCGTGGCATTGCCCTGGCCCACGACGACCTTGGTCTTCGACCCCACCTTCAGGCCGGCGGCCTCGGCGGCCGAGGTGTTCAGCGCGATCTCACCGGCGTTCTCGGGCCCGCGGCCGCCCGGCAGGATCGTCGACTCCTCCGGCGAGAGCGCCTCGTCGGGCGGGATGTAGGTGCTGCCCACGCTCGGGGCACCACCGGTCTGGATGGCCTTGCCGTCGGAGTCGGCGACCGTGACGAGTCCGTTGTTGTTGACGACGAGCTTGTCGATGCCGAACTGCGCGCGCTGATCCCGGAGCTGGTCGACGATCGAGTTCGGCACCCCCGGCGACTGCCGGTCGGCCGGGGTCACCTCGACCGCGACGCCCGGCGCGGCGCTGTCGAAGATGTCGTTGAACGCCTTCGAGATGGATCCGGTGAACACCATCGACCCGGCCACGAACGAGGTGCCCAGGATGATCGAGAACAGGGTCAGGAAGAGACGGAGCTTGTGCGCGCGGAGGTTTCGCAGCGAAACCCTGCGCATCACCGAGGAGGAGGCCACGGCTCAGTGCGCTTTGGCGGCGTCGGGCGCAGGGACGTTGTCCAGGTTCTTCATGACCTCGAAGACATCGTCGGCGGAGGGCCGGGAGAGCTCCTGCACGATCTGGCCGTCGGCGAGGAACACCACGCGATCGGCATACGACGCGGCCCTCGGATCGTGCGTCACGATGACGACGGTCTGTTTGAACTCGTCGGTCGCGGCCCGCAGGATCGACAGCACCTCGCCGGAGGAACGGGAATCCAGGTTGCCCGTCGGCTCGTCGCCGAAGATGATCGACGGCTTGCCGATCAGCGCGCGGGCACACGCGACGCGCTGCTGCTGACCACCCGACAACTCACTCGGGAGATGTCCGAGCCGGTCGGTGATACCCAGCCGGGCCACCACGGCGTCGAACCATTCGGTGTCCACGGTGCGGCCGGCGATGTCGACCGGCAAGGTGATGTTCTCCTTGGCCGTCAGCGTCGGCACGAGGTTGAACGCCTGGAAGACGAAGCCGATACGGTCGCGGCGCAGCATCGTCATCGCTTTGTCCGACAACGCCGTCAGATCGGTGTCGCCGATGAAGACCTTGCCGTCGCTCGCGACGTCGAGGCCGGCCAGACAGTGCATCAGGGTCGATTTGCCCGACCCCGACGGACCCATGATGGCGGTGAACTCGCCCTCCCGGAACGAGATCGAGACGCTCTTCAGGGCTTCGACGGCGGTATCGCCGACGCCGTACCGCTTGGAAAGGTTGTCGGCTCCGGCAGCCACCGCATGCTTGGGCGCCCCGAAATCATCGCCACCGTCGTCTCGAGCGGCCACATCAGTCGTCGTCATGCCCTCAACCGTGCCAAATCCTGGGCCGGTTGGCCATCAGGTATCACCCTGACCCCACCCTGACAGGGGTGACGTTCGGCACTCTACTTCGGGATCTGGACCTCGAACGAGTGCAACCGGTTGGGCGATCCGACGTTGTCAGAGACCACGAGGAGGGTGCGGGTGCGGGTCTTGGCGAACGGGTTGTCCGGGTGCCAGTTGCCCCAAGCGAGACCCGACATGTTGCCGGTGAGCAGATGCGGCGTCGCGGTGGTGGAGAAGATCCGCCGCTTGGTCATCGCCTTCTCGCGTCCGCTCAGCTTCTTCTTGTTCGTCACCGAGGTGGCACCGCGGGTGGTCGTCCAGAAGATGTTCGCGAGCCGGCCCGGTCCACGCTCGAGGACCAAGAAGTCGGTCGAGTTGACGGCGAGAACGTCGGCGGCCACCTTGTTCGCGTCGGTGCGGTAGACGAACTCGCGATTGCTCTTGCCGAAGGTCAGCAGGCGGGCCGAACGCGCGGCGTCCTGCCGGAGTCCACCGGCCGTCAGAACGCTGACCTGACCCTGCGGTCCGACCGCCGCACCCGTGAGTCCGCGCTGGCCCGCCAGACCCGACTTCGGCGACGGCCGCCACGCCGAGGGGATCGGCAGGTCGCGGATGACCTGTCCGATGGGTCCGATCTGACGGACGAACTGGTTGTTGCCACCGCTGACGACGGTGTAACCGCCCGCGGACCGGCGGATGCCCTCGAACTGCGCCTGGCCGGGCAGCAACGGGAGAAACCACGGACCGAGGACCGTGCCGCCCCCGTTGATCCGCGGCTGACCCGCGAATGCCGCGGTCACCGAGGTGTATCCGATCGAGGCGGTGAAGAAGCGTGCCGGCAGCACGTCTTCGGCGATCAGCACGTAGCTGCCGTTGCCGGTCCGGTCGATTCCGGAGATCCGGTTGACCGTCGGGAGTCCGTCCCCGATCGTCGTCGAATCGGTGAAGAACGCCGACACGCCTGCCCCGGAAGGCGGTGTCGCGGAGGCCGGTTGACCTGCGATCGGAGAGGCCAGACCGAGTACGCAGGCACCGACGATCGAGGCACCCCACACACGTAGTTTCATGAGGGGCACGATACCTCAACCGTCACTTCTGACCCATCCGTACATTCAGCCCCGAACCCCGCAGCACGCCCGCGTCAGGCCAGGCGCTGCTTCAGACCGTCCAGCTCGTCACGCAGCGAACTCGGCAGCTTCTCGCCCACGAAGTCGAAGAGCTCCTCGATCGACGGGATCTCCTCGCGCCATTCCTCGGGCTTGAAGGCAAGCGCCTCCGCGACGTCCTCGGCGGGCACGTCGAGGCCGCTGACGTCGATCGACTCCGGCTTGGCGACGATGCCGATGGGCGTCTCGATGCCCTCGGCCTCACCCTCGATGCGCTCGATGATCCACTTCAGCACGCGGCTGTTCTCGCCGAATCCTGGCCACAGGAAGCGCTTGTCGTCGCCACGACGGAACCAGTTGACGTAGAAGACCTTCGGCAGCTTCGACTCGTCGGCGTTCTTGCCGATGTTCACCCAGTGCTGCAGGTAGTCACCGACGTGGTAGCCCATGAACGGCAGCATCGCCATCGGGTCGCGACGCACGGTGCCGACCTTGCCCTCGGCGGCGGCGGTCTGCTCGGAGCCGACGGTGGCGCCCATGAAGACACCGGTCTGCCAGTCGCGCGCCTCGGTGACCAGAGGGACCGTGGTCTTGCGACGTCCACCAAAGAGGATCGCCGAGATCGGCACGCCCTGCGGATCATCCCACTCGTCGGCCAGCGACGGGCACTGCGAGATGGGGGTGCAGTAGCGCGAGTTCGGGTGCGCGGCCTTGTGATCGGACTCGGGAGTCCAGTCGTTGCCGAGCCAGTCGGTGAGGTGCGCGGGCGCCGGGCCGTCGATGTCCTCCCACCAGATGTCACCGTCATCGGTGCGAGCGACGTTGGTGTAGAGGGTGTTTCCGGCCTCGATGGTCTTCATCGCGTTCGGGTTCGAGTCGTAGCTGGTGCCGGGTGCGACACCGAAGAAACCGAACTCCGGGTTGATCGCGTAGAGACGACCGTCTGCGCCGAAACGCATCCAGGCGATGTCGTCGCCCACGGTCTCGGCCTTCCACCCGGGGATGGTCGGCTGGAGCATCGCCAGATTGGTCTTGCCGCAGGCACTCGGGAAGGCCGCGGCGATGTAGTAGACCTTGTTCGCCGGGCTGGTCAGTTTCAGGATCAGCATGTGCTCGGCCATCCAGCCCTCGTCACGGGCGATGACCGAGGCGATGCGCAGGGCGTAGCACTTCTTGCCGAGCAGGGCGTTGCCGCCGTAACCCGAGCCGAACGACCAGATCTCGCGGGTCTCCGGGAAGTGGGTGATGTACTTCTCGGTGTTGCACGGCCACGGCACGTCGGCCTGGCCGGGCTCGAGCGGCGCGCCGACGGAGTGCAGCGCCTTCACGAAGAAGCCGTCCTCGCCCAGGATCTCCAGGACGCGGGGGCCGACGCGGGTCATGATCTTCATGGACAGCACGACGTACTCGGAGTCGGTCAGCTCGACACCGAGCTTGGGATCGTCGGAGTCCAGGGGGCCCATGCAGAACGGGATGACGAACATGGTGCGACCGCGCATGCTGCCGCGGTAGAGCTCGGTCATCGTCGAACGCATCTCGGCGGGGTCGACCCAGTTGTTGGTCGGGCCGGCGTCGTCCTCGGACTCCGAGCAGATGTACGTCCGCGACTCCACGCGTGCGACGTCGGCCGGATCGGAGTTCGCCAGGAAGGAGTTCGGCTTCTTCTCCTCGTTCAGCTTGACCAAGGTGCCGGCCTTCACGAGGTCGGCGGTGAGGCGCTCCCACTCCTCGTCGCTGCCGTCCGACCACACCACCCGGTCGGGCTGGGTCAGCTCGGCGACCTCGGCCACCCAGGCCAGCAGTCCCGCGTGCTTTGTCGGAGCGCTGCTCGGGTCCAGTCCGGGAATGGTGGCTGCGGTCATCGTTGGGGCCTCCTCCGAGGTGGTGGCCGCTTGGAATGGCCACCTGTCAGGTCGTCTCGTCGTCCAGGATACGTACACCGAACGGGCGCTAGGTCACGGGGTTCACCAGGTGCGGTCTATCCCACACCCAGCGGACAGATGACCAAAGTCCCTGGTAGTCGCGCGCGGCCTGGTCTCGGCGCGAAGCGTACCGGTTCGGACGTCCGGTCACATGTCAGCCGATGCGTCCCGAACCGCCGGAGATCCACTCGCCGGTGTCCGGGTCGAGCACCGCCGAACGGAACTCGCCGTCCGCGCCGATCTCGGTGATCTTGTCGACCTGTCCGTCCCGATCGCTGTCCGTGTACACGGTAAACCCGTCGGGACCGTTCCGGGTGAGGGAGTCGTTGATCCCGTCGTTGTCGGTGTCGACCTCGGCGGGTCCCAGATCCCAGATCCGGCCGTCCTCGTGCATCCACAGGTGATCGTCGAGCTCGTCGGACGCCGGCGTCTCGTGCAGCGCGGCCACCGACTCGAACGACCGCGGGTCGTCGGAGCCCCCCACCTCACCGAACAGCGAGGACTCGTCCGCGCGGTCCGGGTCCGGGGTGTCGTCGGAGAACATCGGGTCCATCGGAATCACTGCTTCCCGTCGTCGTGGCCGGCGCGGGTGCCCGCGGCCGGTTCGTCATGCCGTCGATCGTCTCGACGCCCGGCGGGGTCGTCGGATTCTCGTCCCGGATCGTCGCCTCGGGCGGGATGCGCCCACAGCCGTTCCGACCGCGCGGTGAGATCGCGGCGGACGGCCTCGGCCCGCTCGCGCCGGACCCGGGCGTCACGGACATCGATCCCGCTGCGCACGCGTCGGATCTCCTCGTCGAGCCGCGCGATCTCCGTCGACACCTCCCGGTTGCGGCGTTCGTGAGCGCGGGCGATCTGCCCGGCGATCCGGGTCTCGGCAGCCGAGACGCGCAGCGCGAGCTGATGATCGAGTGTGGTCCGCGCCTCGGCGAGCAGCTCGGCCGTACGCGCCGCCCGCTCGGAACGATCCACCGCACTCCGCCGGACGCGGATCACCCACGCCGCGACCGCCACGCCCAGGAGCAGGGCGAGCGGCATGCTGATCCACTGGAGCGTCTGGACCGAGGCCATCGGCGCGACGACCAGCCGTCCGACACCCAGACCGGTCGAGGCGCCGATGACCACGAGCAGCGCGTCTTCGGCGCCCGCGCGCCGCGCCCGGCTGCTCGGTCGTTCGGTGTGGAGATCCACCGCGGGCCAGGGCTCGTCCGTCGTCGGCTCGGCGTCCAGGCCGACCAGGGCGGTCGCCCGCACGGCGTCGACGCGCTCGTCGACACGGTGACGAATGCGGTCGGCGAGTTCGGACCACCCGGTCCGGACCCAGGCGCCGTACTCCTTGTCGGCGACCGGGGCACGGTCGGCGGCGGCCGCCGCCAGATCGCGCACCCCGGCGTGCACTTCCGCCGACGACTGGGACCGGACACGGGACAGCCCGGCGCGGACGGCCGCCAGACGGTCCGTGCGCCCACGTTCGCGGGTGGCGAGCAGACGGCGGCGAGCGGTCAGGAGCTCATCGGCGTCGGCACGCGCGGACACCTCGTCGTCGGCGCCGGTCCCCGAGGAGGCGAGTAGATGCTCGACCGCGCCGATACCCGCCCCCAGGCGGGCGCGCTCGTCGCGGAGTGCAGCCGGCGCGCCGGTCGCCTCGCGAAGCCATTCCGCGAGGGCCTCGACCCCCGACTCGTCCACGGCACCCCCCAGGGCCGCGACCGCGGACACCCCGAACAGGGGCAGCGACCCGAACGGGTCGAGGCCGGATCGGTGCGCACGCACGGTCCGCGGCCACTCCCAGAACGCATCGATCTTGGTGCACACGATCGCCACGGTCCCGACCTGCGCGCGCATCTGCTCGACGAGGGCTCGTTCCTCGTCCCCGACCGACGACGACGGATCCACGACCACGAGCGCCGCAGCAGCCGGTGCTCCGCCTCCCCGGGTGCGGGCGGCGATGTCGAGATCCGGGGCGAGCGCCCGGCAGGCCTCGACCAGGGTGCGTACGCCCACCCCGTCGGTGCCGACGACGAGCACGCCGCTGCCGGTGCCGACGCGATCGGCGTCGAACCCGGTCAGCTCACGTGCGTCGTCGAGTGCCGTGTCGGTCATCCGGCAACCCCCGCCCCGGCCAGCAGTCGTTCGGCCCCGGGTCGGTCGAGGCCGGCCGCGGCCGCCTCCTCCAGCCGGGTGCGCAGCTCGACCTCCCGCCAGTACCGGATGTGGCCGACGCGAGCCCCGAGGGGTTCCGCGAGATCGGGCACCCCGGAGGCGTCCCGGAGTGCCCTGCTCAGCTCCTGTGCGGTGGCGGCGACGGGTGACCGGGACTCGATGAGGGCGAGCGTGGTGTCGATCCCGTAGGCGTCGATCCGGCGCAGCAGCCCCTGGCGCAGGAGACGTTCGTCGGAACCCGGGCGTCCGACGAGGAACCGGCCCGCCATGGACGGCATCCCGACACCCGCGGCCGCCATCGTCGTCAGTGCCGCGAACTCGGCGGCGTCGAGGTCGGCGCACGCCAGCAACTGCGACACCGGATACACCGGTGTGCCCAGACGGGTGGCACACGTCGACGCGACCGCGACCGCGGAGTCCCAGTCGCCGTGGGTGTCGGCCTTGCCGAGCACCACGAGGACACGATCGGACGGCAGGGACGCGAGGAGTTCGCGGTCCGCGCGGCGGGGCAACCCGGCCAGGACGAGGAGCCACAGATCGGCGTCGGCAGCACCCTGCTCGCCCTCGCCGGGTCCGATCACGGTGAGCGACAGACGTTCTCGGAGAGCGCGGGCCATCGTGTCCCGGCCGGTCCCGGGCCGGCCGACGACCTGGACGTGCAACGGACGGAGAAACCGCCGGCCCGCGGCGGTCAGGACGGGCACCAGCGGCGACCCCGGGTCGACGAGATCGGCCAGACGACCCTGCTCGGCAGCGACCGACAACTCGCTCCCGCCGGGCCCACCGCGCCGGACGCCGTTCACCGGTGCCCCCACCGCAGCCTCCTCGTCATCCGACCCCCCGCGCATCTCGCGACCCGGCCCCGGCACGCCGACGACCCCCCGGACATCAGCGCACGTGAACCGCGGCAGGGCCGAGACTAATCGGGATCGGCGCGAACGGCGGAGCTACCTCCACATGCCGCCCGGAGGCCGGTTCGGCGCACATCCGGGCCGCCGCGACCACCCACGACTGCGGCAGCCGACTCGCCCGCGACTTCGTCGAGACGGCTCGATGCGCAACGATGGACGCGTGAACAACAGCCCCGACAGGTCCCGGTTGTACCCCCGCGTGACGAGCTTCCGCTTCCGCCGCGGCACCTTGACGACCGGCCAGCAGCGCAACTGGGAGACGCTGTGGCCGGTTCTCGGCCGCGACCTCGAGATCGGCCCGGAGCGGGTGCCCGAGCCGCAACTCGACCTCACCGAGCTGTTCGGGCGCGACGCCCCGAAGGTCCTCGAGATCGGCAGCGGAACCGGCATCTCGACCGCGGCGATGGCCGAGGCCGAGCCCGACGTCGACGTCGTCGCCGTCGAGGTCTACAAGCCGGGCCTGGCCCAGCTCCTCGGTCTCATCGACCGCAACGGGCTCACCAATGTGCGTCTGATCCGCGGCGACGCGGCCATCGTCCTCACCGAGCTCATCCCGTCGTCGAGCCTCACCGGGATCCGACTGTTCTTTCCCGATCCGTGGCCCAAATCGCGGCACCACAAGCGGCGCTTCGTGCAGACCGGCACACTGGAGCTGATCGCCGACCGTCTGATCCCCGGGGGAGTGCTCCACATCGCGACCGATCACGCGGGGTACGCCGAATGGATCGCGGAGGCGCTCGCCACCCAGGACGCCGATCGCCCGCATGTCGTCCAGCTGACCCGCGAGTCGCCGATCCTGCTGGAGCGGCCGACGACGAAGTTCGAGGGACGAGCCGAGCGCGACGGCCGCTACGTCAGCGAGTTCGTGTACACGCGGCCCATCCCGCCGGTCACCGCGACCGGCGACACCCCGACGGGAGCCCGCCATGACTGATCACAGCCCCACCGGCTTCGCCGACACCATCGCCGGTCAGACGGGTACGCGCCGCATGCTGCTGGTGTGGGACGCGCCCAACATGGACATGGGTCTCGGTGCCCTGCTCGGCGGGCGACCGACCGCGGCGCACCGCCCCCGATTCGACGCTCTCGGCCGCTGGTTGCTGCAGCGGACCGCAGATGTGTCCGCTCTCACCGACGGGGGCGGCGCGGTCGAGCCGGAGGCCACCGTCTTCACCAACATCGCCCCTGGTAGCGCCGACGTCGTCCGGCCGTGGGTCGACGCCCTCCGAAACGTCGGTTTCGCCGTGTTCGCCAAGCCGAAACTGTCCGACGACAGCGACGTCGACTCCGACATGCTCGACCACATCGAGCTTCGCAGGCACACTGTTGGACTAGCGGGCGTGATCGTGGCATCCGCCGACGGCCAGGCATTCCGCGAACCGCTGCTCGAGGTGGTCGGGGACGGCGTGCCCGTCACCGTCATCGGATTCCGGGAACACGCCAGCTGGGCACTGAGCACCGAAGAAATCGAGTTCATCGATCTCGAGGACATCGCCGGCGTGTTCCGCGAGCCGCTTCCGCGCATCGGGCTGGACTCCCTGCCCGACGAGGGTGCGTGGCTCACGCCCTTCCGTCCGCTCAGCGCATTGCTACGCTGACCTGCGTCGTCGTGGCCGCCCCAGGGTCGTCGGCCGGTTGTCGGCGACCCGCCGTCGGGCGTCGGCCCAGGTGTGCTCGCGGGTGATCCGAGGCCGACGCCTCAGGGATCACTCAGGCAACACTGTCAGGATCTTTCGGGAAACTGACAGAATCGCCCCCGGCGCTCCGCGAAGGCGGGCGACCGGAGTGCCCGTCTCGTCGTCGTACACGAAAGGACATCAGCGTGTTCCGGTTCATCGGCACATTCGTCTACCGAATGCGCTTCCTCGTCATCGCGGTGCTGATCGCGATGATGGCCGGACTCGGACTGTACGGTCTCGATCTCGGCAAGCACCTCAGCCAGAGCGGCTGGTTCGATCCGACATCGGAGTCCGACACCGGTGCGCGGTACGCCGACCAGGCGCTGGGGCGCGACCACACCTCCGACGTCATCCTGATGATCACCCCGCCCGAGGGCACCCGCGTCCACGACAAGGCCTTCGGGGCCAAGGTGGAGACGTTCGTCGAGGATCTGATCGCGACCCATCCCGACATCGTCGGACGCGCCGATCCCGGCCTGTACGACCCGTTCCTCGTCCAGCCCGCACAGAGCACGTTGCAGGACCGGTTGTTCACCGAGGACGGCAGACACGCCTTCATCAGCATCGGTGTCGCCGGAGACGACGACACGACGGTTCTCGCCAACTACAAGACCATCGAACCGTTCTTCGACGACATCCCCGAACGGTTCGATCTACCCGGTACGACCTTCGAACTGGCAGGTCTGCAGCCGGTGGCCGGTTCCATGGCCGAGGGCATGGACAAGGACATCCACCGGGCCGAGGTGCTCGCGCTGCCGCTCGTGGCGATCATGCTGTTCTTCGTGTTCGGCGGCGTCGTCGCCGCCTGTCTGCCCGTCCTGATCGGCGGTCTGACCATCGCCGGGTCGCTGGGCATCATGAAGATCCTGGCGCTCACCACCGAGCTGAACATCTTCGCGCAGTCGGTGGTCACGCTGATCGGTCTCGGCATCGCGATCGACTACGGCCTGTTCATCGTGTCGCGGTTCCGAGAGGAACTCGGTGAGGGTTATTCGACGAAGGCGGCGGTCCGAAGAACCGTGATGACCGCCGGCCAGACGGTGGTCTTCTCCGCGACGATCATCGTCGCCGCGCTGGCGTGTCTGCTGATCATGCCGCAGGGATTCCTCAAGTCGGTCGCCTACGGCGCGATCGCATCGGTGTCCCTGGCCGCGATCCTGTCGATCACGGTCCTGCCGGCGATCCTGGGCATCCTCGGCCCTCGCGTGAACATGCTGTCGATCAGCACGATCATGAAGTACACCGCGGTGCCGCTGGCCCGCCGCTTCTCCGGCGAGGAACGCGCCGTGGCGATCGAGAACCGGTTCAGCGGTCGCATGAAGACCAGCCAGGAGGTCGAGAACGGCTTCTGGGGCCGGCTCGCGACCTGGGTGATGAAGCATCCGGTCCGGACCGCGGTCCCGACCGTGCTCCTGCTGCTCGCGCTGATCATCCCGTTCGGCAGCATCCAGTTCGGCGGTATCAGCGAGAAGTTCCTGCCGCCGGACAATCCCAACCGTGTCGCACAGGAGAAGTTCGACGAGTACTTCCCGAGCGAGCGGACCGAGGCCATCAAGCTCGTCATCATCTACGACGAGTCCAGTCAGACCGACCAGAACAAGCTCGACGCGATCGCCAAGCGCGCCGACGAGGTCCCCGGCTTCACGAACAAGTTCAGCGACCCCGACAAGTCCGACTTCGGCTCCTTCGACGCCGAGCGGTACCCGAACGTGGGCGTCTACCAGGTGTCGGCGGGTCTGCAGGACCGGAACACCGCCGCCCAGGCGATCGAGCAGTTGCGCGCGATCGACACCGAGGGCCTCACGATGTACGTGGCCGGCACCCCGGCCCTGACGCAGGATTCGATCGACGCGCTGATGCAGCGGCTCCCGCTGATGGCGGTCATGCTCGTCCTCATCACCGGCCTGCTGATGTTCTTGCAGTTCGGGTCGCTCGTCCTGCCCATCAAGGCCGCGCTCATGACGGCCCTCGGTCTCGGTGCCACGCTCGGCATCCTCACCTGGATCTTCGTCGACGGCCACGGCGCCGAGCTGGCCAACTTCACCCCGGGCCCGCTGTTCGCGGCCGTGCTGGTGCTCATCATCGCGATCGTGTTCGGCCTCTCGACCGACTACGAGGTGTTCCTGCTCTCCCGCATGGTCGAGGCCAGACAGAAGGGTGCGAGCACGACCGAGGCGATCCGCAGCGGCACCGCGCACACCGGCGGCATCATCACCGCGGCCGCCGCCATCCTCGTCGTGGTCACCGGCGCGTTCAGTCTGTCCGAGATCGTGATGATGAAGTACATCGCGTTCGGCATGATCGCCGCGCTGATCCTCGACGCCACGGTCATCCGCATGCTTCTCGTCCCGTCGGTGATGAAGCTGCTCGGCGACGACTGCTGGTGGGCGCCGCGGTGGATGCGAGTGGTCCAGCGCAAGATCGGGCTCGGCGAGACCGTGCTCGACGACGAGCCCGACGAGCAGCGCGATGCCGGTGCCGGCGCCCGTCCGGTGAGCGCGGGCACCGTGGTGGCCGAGGCCCCGACGTCGGTGATGGCCGCGGCACGCAGGCAACCGGTCCCGGCGGGCGCAGTCCCCGGCCGGGGTCGGGTACCGGTCGGCACCGCGCGGTCCGCCGCACCGGGCCGGCCGGCTCCGGACCGCCCGCACGGCACCGCCCGCCCGGGCGCACCGGCCGGCCAGACACCCGACCAGCGCACCGGTGCCGGACCGACACCGGCTCCGGCGGGTCCGCCGGCAGGTCCCCCGACGACCACGGGACGCCCGAACACCGGGCCGACCCCGCCGCGCACCCCGCCGGCGCGCGTCGGACCGTCACCCGCACCCGGTGCTCCGAACCCTGAGCCGGCCGAACGCCGCCCGGTGGCGCCGTACCGTCGCTCCGCACTGTCGAAGAGTGATCGTCCCGACACCGGTGGCTGGAGCCTCGGCGAAGGCGGCATCCGACTCGGCGACGCCGCACCTCGGTCGGCGAACGGCGACCGTCCGACGGTCACTCCCCCGTCCGGCCCGCCCCGCGTGCCAGAGACCGGTGGGCGCCCGAATCCGACTCCGGGCCCGGTTCGGCCGAACCCGGAGCCGACCGGCCAGCGTTCACCGCTCGGTCGACGGCCCGCCCTCGACGAGACCGGCCGCCGCCCCCTCGCAGCCTCGGTCAGCCCGGAGGCGTCGACCCCGTCGTCTCGTGGACGTCGCAGCGCCGGTCCCTCACCGATGGAGCGCGGCCTGAGCGCCGACGCGACACCGGCAGCCGCCTCACGACCCGACGGCGGGCCCGCCTCGGGTGAGCAGGATCGTCCGGCGGACGACTCGACTCGTCGCCGTCGCCCGCGCACGGACCGGCACGCCCGGTCCGACGACACCGGTGACGACGGCCAGATCAGCGTCCAGGAACTGCTGAAGCGGAGTCGCTCGCAGAAGTAGCCGGCCGGACCCCCGTTCGCGGCCATGGTTTCCGTGCGCCGATTGATCGCGGGTCACGCTCAATCCGGGATGGGTCGGCACTGGGCATTGCCCTGATGTGACCGACCGCACATCTCGCGCAGGATGTCTGCCAGCACACCAACGCTGGAGGGACAGCCCGCATGACTTCATCCACCACCTGGACGTCCCCGGAGCATCGCAGAAGCGTGCTCTGGGTCGTCGCCCTTGCCACCATCGCGATCGTCTTCGACGGGTACGACCTCGTGGTCTACGGCACGGTCCTGCCCACCCTGCTCGACGACCCGTCCCAACTCGGTCAGCTCACCCCCGCCACCGCCGGGGCGCTTGGTTCCTACGCGCTCATCGGTGTGATGATCGGCGCCTTGCTGGCCGGCGCGGTCGGCGACCGTGTCGGTCGACGCCGGATGATGCTGGCCAACATAGTCTGGTTCTCCATCGGCATGGGTGCCACCGCCCTCGCCGCCGACCTCGCCACCTTCGGCATCTTGCGGTTCCTGACCGGTATCGGGATCGGAGGCCTGGTCGCGACCGCGGGTGCGATGGTCGCCGAGTTCGCACCGTCGTCGAAGCGAAACCTCTTCAATGCGATCGTCTACAGCGGCGTCCCCGCGGGCGGTGTGGTCGCCGCGATCCTCGCGATGCTGCTCGCCGACCATATCGGCTGGCGCGGCCTGTTCTGGGTCGGCGCGCTCCCCCTCGTCACGCTGTTCCCGGTCGCGTGGCTGCGCATGCCCGAGTCACCGCAGTGGCTGGCCGCACGCGGTCGGATCGATGCGGCGCGGGAGATCTCCGGTCGCACCGGCATTCCCGTCGGGACAACCGCGGTTCCCACCGGAACCGAGCAGGCGGGCAAGGTCGGGTTCGCGGTAGTGGCCTCCCGACGCTTCGCGGTGCCGACGCTGCTGCTGGGCAGCATGAGCTTCGTGGGTCTGCTGCTCACCTACGGCCTCAACACCTGGCTTCCGCAGATCATGAAGGCGAGTGGTTTCGACGCCAAGGGCTCGCTGTCGTTTCTGTTGGTGCTCAACGGCGGTGCCATCGTCGGCGGCCTCATCGCCGCACGGTTCGCCGACCGTCGGGGTCCGCAACAGGTCGTGGCGACGTCGTTCTGCCTGGCCACCTTCGCGCTGATCGGGCTGACCTTCGCACTGCCGCTGCCGGTTCTGCTCGCCGCCGTCGCCGTCGCCGGTACGGGCACCATCGGCACCCAGGTCCTTATCTACGGCTTCGTGTCGAACTTCTACCCCACCGAGGCTCGCGCGGCAGGTGTCGCCTGGTGCGCAGGGTTCGGACGGCTCGGCGGCATCATCGGACCGGTGATCGGGGGCCTGCTGATCGGTGCCGGGATCTCCTCGGTCACCGCCTACTATCTGTTCGCCGGGATCGCGCTCATCGGCGCGGCCGCCACCATGCTGGTCGTCACCCCGAAACCGGCGGCCGGACCCAGCGTCCCGCTGTCCGCGCCGGGGTTCGCGACCTCCGAATAGCGTTGGTACGGTAAGGAACAGATCGACCACGGCCTCGAGGAGCTCACTCCTCCTCGAGGCCGTGTTCGATGACGTAACGGGTCAGCTCCACCCGGTTGCCGAGCTGGAGCTTGCGGAGAGTGGCCTGGACATGGTTCTCGACGGTCCGGTGACTCAAGTCGAGGCGCCGCGCGATCTGCTTGGCGCTCAACCCTTTTGCCACTAGTCGCAACACCTCGGTCTCCCGTTCGGTGAGTACGGGTGCAGCAGGCGCGGCGTCGGGTTGCTGGGACATGCGCCGGTACTCGCCCAGCACCAGGCCGGCGAGTCCAGGGGTGAAGACCGCCTGCCCGTCGGCGGTAGCCCGCACCGCCTCGACCAGCTCTTCGCGCGACGACGACTTCACGAGATAGCCACTGGCCCCGGCCTTCACCGCTTCCAGCACGTCGTCGCGCTCGCCCGACGCCGACAGCACGAGGATGCGTGTTCGCGGGGAGACCTCGAGGACCGCGGCCGTCGCCTCGGTACCGGTACCGTCGGCCAACTGCATGTCCATCAGGACGACGTCCGGCGTCACGGCAGCCGCGCGCCGGCCCGCGCTGCCCACGCCGTCCGCGGTGGCGACCACGTCGAATCCCTCGTCGGCGAGATCACGGGCCACCGCCTCACGCCAGATCGGATGGTCGTCGACGACCATGATCCGCAGTGGCGCCCGTTCCTCGTCACTTCGACCTGCGCCCATACCTGTTGCTCCCCTCGACTGTCAGCTGTCGTCCCGCGGGACGGTGAACTCCCACTCCGTGCCCGCACCCGGTTCGGTGTCGAGTTGCGCGGTCCCGCCGAGGGATTCGATCCGCCCGACGATCGACTTCGACACCCCGACGCGTCCCTGCGTGACCGCCTCGGCCAGCCTGCCGTCGGGGATGCCGATCCCGTCGTCGCGCACACTCACCACCACGTCCCGCCCCAGATCCTCCACCAGGATGTACGCGCGCGCACCGGGACCGGCGTGGTTCGCCACGTTGTCGAGCGCGTTGCCGACCGCCGCGCGGATCTCGGAACCGGTGTGCGCCGGGACCATGACCGCATCGGCGGGCGCACTGACCGAGATCCGATCGGCGGCGAAGGCGCGGAGGACCGCGGCGAGGTCGACGCTGCGTTGCGGATCGGGGGAGAGCGCATCGGGGGAAGCGGGGACCGGTTCGTCGGTGTCGGAGATCAGTCGGCGCAGAGTGCGCTCCTGCTCTGCGGCAAGGGTGGCGAGTTCGTCTGTCGGGCCGCCGATCTCGCGTCCGCGTCGAGCGATCAGCGCCAAGACCTGCAGCACCCCGTCGTGGACCTCCCGGGAGAGCCGCTCGCGTTCCTCGGCGGCCGCGGCGATACGCGCCGCCCGGGACAGTTGCTCCTGCACACGCCTCGCGTTCGCGGCCGCGAGGCCGACCGCCATGCCGGTCGCCACGATCACGATGATCGTCGCGTTCCGGCCGAAGTCAAGGTTGAGTTCACCTTTGACAAAAGTACTGGTGCCGCCGACGATCAGGCCCGCCACGATCCCGCCGACCGGCCCGGTGAGGATCGCGACCGAGATGACCGCGTTGGTGGCCCACAGCGTGGTGGGCCAGGTCTGGTTGTTCCACGCCCACTGCGCGTCGGCGACATACGACGTCGACAGCATCAGCGCGCACACGACGACCACCTCGACGCCGACCCAGACGAGGTTGCGTGCGAACCCGACGAAGTAGCCGATCCCGCTCACCAGGGTCCATGCCGAGAGCAGCCCGAACAGCACCCAGGCGACGCCGCCACGGTCGAGGTCGGGGTTCACGGCGATCTGGAAGCCGAGCGCGTAGAGGTATGACAGCAGCCGGAAGATCTGCGCACCCCGCCACAGCGGACCGACCGGGTCGTTGTCGACGACCCGGGCCAGACGGTCCGGGGCGGGCTCCCGATCCGGCGGGTTGCCGACGACCGGCGGCCGCTGGCGCGTCATGTCGTGCCGCGCCCGTCCCGATCGCTTCCGGCCGGGTTCGGGTCCGAGATCTCCTGGCCCTGCCCCTCCGGTGCCACGTCCCCCGCGCGAGAGTCCGTGCCCGGAGCCTGTCGCGAGAGCGTCTCGGCCGCGGCGTCAGGATCGTCGGTGTCCCAGACCGGCGGGTCCGGCTCGGCGACGACCCCCGGGCGCCGGCCGTCGTCAGCGGCGTCGTGACCGTCGGCCACGCTCCCTTTCAGGCGCCGAACCGCGGTGTTGAAGAACGCGATCAGGGGCACGGCGAGCAGACCGCCGATGATGCCGGCCGACACCAGGCCGGCAGCGATCCCGAGGACCACCGCGACCGGGTGCAGACGAACCGACCGGCCGAGCAGGAACGGCTGTAGCACATGGCTTTCGAGCTGCATGACGCCGACGACGATGGCGAGCGCGACGACCGCCGCGATCCAGCCCTGGGTCACCAGGGCGACGAGCACCGCCAGCGTGCCGGTGACCAGGGCGCCGACGATCGGGATGAACGCGCCCAGGAAGACCAGCGACGCCAGCGGAAGAGCCAGGGGCACTTGCAGGATGGCGAGACCGATGCCGATCCCGCACGCGTCGACGAAGGCCACCGCGACGGTCGCCCGGACGTACCCGACGAGCGTGCCGAAACCGGCGATACCCGCCTCCCACACCCGATTCCGGTTGGCTTGCGGGATCACGTTGACCGAGAACCGCCAGATCTGGCCCCCGCCGTAGAGAAAGAAGATCAGTAGGAAGAGAGTCAGCAGAGCGCCGGTGATGATCTCCGTGGCCGTGGTGGCCGTTGCCAGTGCGCCGCTGGTGACCCGGTCCTGGTTGTGCTGGATGAAGTCGAGGGTGTCGGTGCCGAAGTTCCGCACCTGATCACGATCGAGGCCCAGGGGCCCGTTGATGAGCCACTCCCTGGTCTTCTCGACGGTCACCCGGACCTGTTCGGCGAGTTCGGGGACGCCGTCGATGAACTCGCGGACGACGAACGTCATGACGGCCGAGAGCAGTCCGATCGCGACGACGAGGTTGACGATGACCGCCAGAGACCGCGGTAGTCCGCGCCGGTCGAGGGCGTCGACGCCGGGGACCAGCATCGCCGAGATCAGAATGGCGAGGGCGATCGGCACGAGGACTTCCTCGAACTCCCGGAACAACTGGGTGGCGACGTAGCCGGCGGCGACGAGGAGCAGCAGCCGCCACGCCCATTCCGCAGCAGCCCGCACCTGCGGGTGTACCTTGGCCCGATCGATGGACGCGAGGTCGCGGGCATCGCGCGGCCGCTGGGCGCGTTCGGCTTCGGTCACGCAAGCAACACTAGTGGTGCGGGTGGCCTACGGGGGTCGTCACCGACACCGGGCCCCTACCTTATGGTGGCACGTATGTCGTCGGAGGATGTTGGCTCGCCGGGGGGCGCGGCATCCCCGGCGATCCGTCCTCGGTTCTGGTGGGTGCGCTGGGTCCTGCTCACCGTCGTCCTGATCATCCTCGCCGTCGAAGTCGTCCTCATCTGGCCCGAGCTCAAGGGTGCCTGGCTCCGTATCGGTGAGATCGAGTGGCATTGGGTCGCGGCCTGTCTGGTCGCCGCGATGCTGTCGATGGACAGCTTCGCCCAGGTCCAGCGTGCACTGTTGCGTTCAGCGGGCCTGCGAGTCACGCAGTGGAAGTCCCTGTCGGTCATCCTGGCGGCCAACTCCCTGAGCCAGACGATGCCGGGTGGGCAGGTCCTCGCCCCGGCGTTCACCTACCGGGAGACCCGGAAGTGGGGCGCGACGCCGGTCATCGCATCCTGGCAGGTGGTGATGTCGGGTCTGCTCGCCGGCATCGGTCTCGCCGTACTGGGATTCGGCGGCGCCCTCCTGGCCGGCGCGAAGACCAGTCCGTTCTCGGTGGTCTTCTCGGTCGCCGGGTTCCTCGCGGTCGCGGTGGTGCTGCAGTACCTGGCCAGTCACCCGGAATCCTTGAAGAGCACCGGGATTCGTGTCCTCGGCTGGTGGAACCAACTCCGCAACAAGCCGGAGGACCAGGGCACAGAACGGCTCTTCGAGACGCTCGAACAACTCCGGGCGGTCCAGCTCGGCAAGCGCGACACCTCGGTCGCATTCGGCTGGAGCCTGTTCAACTGGGTCGCCGACGTGGGATGCCTGATGTTCGCCTGCTGGGCGGTCGACGCGCACCCGAGCATCTCCGGCCTGATGGTGGCCTACGCGGCGGGCAAGGCCGTCGGCTCGGCCATCCCCTTGCTGCCGGGCGGTATCGGCGTCGTCGACGCGGTGCTGGTGCCGGCGCTCACCAGCGCCGGGATGCCCGCGGCCGACGCGATCACCGCGGTCCTGATCTACCGCCTGATCAGTTACGTGATCGTCTCGGCCATCGGCTGGGTGGTCATCGGCCTCATGTTCCGCAACCGGATCAAGCGCGACGACACATTCATCGACGAGGTGGAGCGAGACGCCGAGGTCCTCGAACGCGCGGCCGACGAGACCCCGGCGACGGCCGACTCCGGGCCCGCCGACCCCGCGGGCGGCGACGTGACGTCCGGTGACCGGAGCCCACCGGAGGGCCGGCCCACCGGTCCGTCGGTCGACGGACCGGCCTCGGGCGGGCCGCCCGGAGACGGTTTCCGCTCGGACTCCGGCCGAACGTCCGACACCGATCCGCCCTCGGACCCGGTACGGTAGTCCACCATGCTGAGCTCGAAGACGGACCGGGGCTCCGACACGGCGGAGACGGGGACCTCGCCGGCGCGCGGGACCGCGACGGCTCCCGTCGCAGCCCTGTTCGACGCCGTGGCGATCACGGTCTTCGTGCTCATCGGCCGGGCCAGCCACGAAGAGGGATACGCGCTGGCGTCGGTGCTGCACACGCTGTGGCCCTTCCTGGCCGGCTGCGCCGCCGGTTGGTCGATCACCTACGTCTACGCCCACGTGCGGTCGAGCGACTTCTTCGGCCACGACTATCGTCCGGACCGGGTCGTCCCGGTCGGCCTCGTCGTCTGGTTCTGCACGGTGACCGTCGCGATGATCCTGCGGTTCATCCTCAGCCAGGGAGTGGCGGTGAGTTTCGTGATCGTCGCGGCCCTCGTGCTCGCCGCCTTCATGCTGGGCTGGCGAGCCGTCTTCGCCGTGCTCGGCCGTCGCGCCTCCGCCTGAAAGACCCCGCTACCGCGACCTGTCGGCGGACCTACTTGATCGTGAAGTACTTCTGCGCGACCTGGAGGGCAGCGGTTCCCGACTTCGGTCCCTCGGTGTAGACCACGATGACCTGACCGCCCTGCAGACCCACGAACCACCCCGGTCCCTCGGGACCGTTGGTGCCCACGAGGGCCCGCAGTCCCGGCGCCCGGGTGAGGTCGCTGGCGTCGCCGGTGGCCGCAGTCGCGGTCATCGCCTGCAGAACCGGCCGGACGACAGCAGGGTCGAGACCGCCGAGGTCTCCGCCCGAGATCTTCGTGGGCACGTTCTTGATCACGAACGGCGGCACCGACGACGTCTGGCCGGACGCGCTGCGGGCCATCGCGACACCGAAGGCAGCCATGTTCGTCATCGACATCATGCTCTGACCGGGACGGAAATCGATGGTCGCGATACCGGGACGATCCGGGGCGGCGACACTCGCGCCCGGCACCGTGAACTGGACGCCGAGCCCGAACCGGTCGAGGAGTTCGTCACCGCGCTCGTGCTGCGGCCCGGCAGCTCGTCCGATCGCGTCGAAGACGGGGTTGAGCGTCGTGCCGACCGGGTAGGGCCGGTCGATGTCGACGCCGCTCTCGACCGCGTACGAATTCTGGGCCATCCCGAGAATCGCCCCGGTCTGCGCATCCAGGGTCATGATGGTCGCGGGTTGACCCACCTCGACAGCCGCGTCACCCAGGGTCAGCTGGACACCCTGGTCGACGGTCGTCGGCACGTCCGGTCCGGGAGGACCCTGTTCGCCCGCCAGTTTGCGGGGCGCCGCGCCCGGCCCGAGCATCTCGACCTGCCAGCCGGCGGTGGCGTCGCGGATGGCCTGCCAGTAGTTGGTGAGTCCGTCCTCGAGGGGTGAGGAGAGCCGCCGGTCGGCCATCACGAGCTGGTCGGACCGGTTGACCGTGACACCGGGTACCCGCCGCGGGTCGCCCGCGAGGACTTCCATGTCGGAGTCACGCAGACCGACCGCGGTGACGGCCTTGCCCGGGGTCGCGTCGAGCTTCTCGCGGATCACCTGCCCGGTGATCATGGGTGCGATGGGCGCGATCACCCCGGCCAGGGCCCGCACGGAGGCGTTCAGGTCGGCGGTGCGGGTGGGGTCGAGCACGATCTCGTTGACCGGCTGGGCGTACATGAAGACCCGGCCGGTGCGGCTGCGGACGGTCGGTGCCGGCTTCGCGTCGGTGCGGATCTCGCGGAGAGTGCCACCGGCGGTGAGGCCGGCGTGCAGGATCGCGGGGTCCCAGGTCACCTTCCAGCCCGACGACAGCTTGCGGGCGGTGCCGCCGCTCGTCGACTCGTACTCGCGACCCTTGTCCCAGTTCCAGGTGGTGGTGACCGAGAACGTCGCCGTCCCGTCGCTGTATTCGACGGGGTTCTCGACGTCGACATCGACACGTTGCGCGGACATCTGTTTCAGCGTGGTGGTGAGACTGTCACCGGCCTGTCCCGGCGCGGTGGTGAACGCCGCGGCCCCGCCGGCGTCCTGGCGGCTCAGTGCGGCGGCGAATGCATCGATGGCGGCTGCGGCACCCGTGTCCGACGAACCGGCGAACCCGCAGGAGCTCACCATGACCGCGCACGTGACCGCGGCGCAAGCGGCTGTCGTCGCGCGCTTGACCCAGATCTTCATGACATCAATTTTCACTCGTGTAACACCCGAATTCGACGTCGTGAGCTTCCATTCGGGGATCAAGCCGGTCACGAACTCATCTCGCCATAGGGACCTATGACACACCGCGACATACGAGATCGCCGTCCGGCAACCACATCCACGCCGCCGGACCCGCCCATCCCCGACCGCCCTCAGCTTGCCGGACTGCGAGAATGAATACATGGTTTTCACCGTCTTCCGGAGTGACGATCGCGCGGTCACCACCACCGACTGGCTGACCTCTCGGCATTGCTTCTCCTTCGGCGACAACTACGACCCGTCGAACACCCACTTCGGCGCGCTGCTGGCCGTCAACGACGAAGTCGTCGCGCCGGGCGCGGGCTTCGATCTGCACACCCATCAGGAGAGCGAGATCGTGACGTGGGTGGTCTCGGGAACGCTGGTCCACCGTGATTCGGCCGGGCACTCCGGTGTCCTCTACCCCGGCCTGGTTCAGCGGATGAGCGCGGGCACCGGGGTGGAGCACTCCGAGCGCAACGACGCCTGGCCCGGTCTCGCCGGCTCCGGCACCGAGCCCGTCCGGTATATCCAGATGTGGCTGATGCCCGACCGCCATGGCCTCGCGCCTTCCTACGCGCAGGCCGACGTCCGCGAGCGTCTCGCGGCCGGGGGACTCGTCCCGATCGCGTCGGGTGACGCGGACGGCGACGCCGCGATCTCCGTCGCCAACTCGGCCGCGACCCTGTACGCGGCACGCCTGCGGCCCGGCGAGGGCGTCGAGGTGCCCGGCTCCCGGTTCACTCACCTGTTCGTCGTCGACGGACAGATCGGTGTCGGCGAGATCGGTGTTCTCGGTCCGGGCGATGCCGTGCGCGCGGTCGATTCGGCGCCGTTGTCGATCCGCGCGAGCACCGACGGCGACGCCGAGGTGCTGGTGTGGTCCATGGCCGCCGGGCTGGGCGGCGGTCAGGCCGGATGAGCCCCACCATCTCGGCCTATCCTGAGTCGCGTGAGGCCCGAAGCAGACACGACCGACCCCACCCCCGTCCTGACGATCGACGAGCCGACGATCGCCGACGGTGGACCGGCGCGACCGGCGACGAGGGATGCGATCGCCACCGCCATCCGCGACGACGTGCTCGACGGCCGGCTCTCGCCGGGAGATCGTCTTCCCGAGCCGATGCTCGCGGAACGGTTCGGGGTGTCGCGCGTGCCCGTGCGTGAGGCGTTGTCGCAGTTGCAGAGTGAGGGGTTCGTCCACCTCGAGCGGTACAAGGGGGCGACGGTGTCCGGGGCGTCACGGACCGACGCACTCGAGGTGATGCAGGTCCGTCGTGGCCTCGAGGTCTTCGGCGCCCAACTCGCGGCCGAACGCCGGGGAGGCGAGTTCGCCGAGCAGCTGCGGATGGTCACCGAGTCGGGCACCGCCGCGAAACAGATGCAGCAGCACGACGCGGTGCCGCCGCTGGTGATGCAGTTCCACGCGCTCGTCGCCGAGGCATCGGGCAATCGCGAGCTGGCCAGAACACTGGACCGGACCCTGCGCCGCATCGCGTGGGTCTTCGATCGCGAGGTCGCCACTCGTGCCGACGGGTGCTGGCGCGACCACACCGCGATCGCCGGGGCCATCCTCGACGGCTCGCCGGTCCAGGCCGGATACCTGATGGACGAGCACGTCCGGAAAGACGAAGACTTGGTCCGAACACTGCTCCACTGACTAGTTTCGTATACGAAATCGGTCCATTTTACCGCCTGGTAACGCTGGCTAACGTCCAAGACATGAGGAACGTATACGAATCTTCGTATGCACAAACTCCTCACATCACCGGCCGGGTCCGGCCTCGCGGGATGGTGGCGTACGGGTGTGTTCGGCGCCCAGCACGTCATCGTCATGTACACGGGCTGCGTGACCGTCCCCCTGGTCTTCGGCGCCGCCCTCGGCCTCGACAAACAGACCATCGGACTGCTCGTCAACGCCGATCTCCTGATCGCCGGCATCGTCACCATCATCCAGGCCGCGGGCGTCGGCAAGTTCCTCGGCGCACGGATGCCGGTGGTGGCCGGCGCCTCGTTCACCGCCGTCACCCCGATGATCCTCATCGGGCAGGAGTACGGCCTCAATGCCGTCTACGGTTCGATGATCGGGGCGGGTGTCTTCGCCATCCTGATGGCGGTGCCGTTCTCGAAACTGTTGCGGTTCTTCCCGCCAGCGGTACGCGGCGCCGCCGTCACGATGATCGGCCTCTCGCTCATCGGCAAGGCCGTGTCCATGATCTTCGACGACGAGCCGGCGGACGGCGCCCGCCTCTCGCTCGCCCTCGGCATCGTCGTCGTGGTGGTGGCGCTGATGCGCTACGGCAACGGATTCCTGCGCCAGGCAGCAGTTCTCATCGCTCTGGTCCTGGGCACCGTCGCGGCCGCGTTCATGTCGCTGACCGATTTCACCGGAGTCGGCGACGCCGCCTGGTTCGGCATCCCCGAGCCGTTCTTCTTCGGCGCTCCCACGTTCCCCCTCGCCGGCATCATCTCGATGAGCATCGTGATGATCGTGATCTTCATCGAGTCGACCGCATACATGATGGCGATCTCGGAGACCACCGGCATCGACGCCGACCCGCCGCGCATCGCCCGCGGGCTCGCCGCGGACGGTGTCTCGGCGGTCCTGGCCGGCGCGTGGACATCGTTCCCGGACACCATCTTCGCGCAGAACGTGAGCCTCGTCCGGCTCACCAGGGTGACCAGCCGGACCGTGGTCGTGGTCGCCGGTGCCATCCTCATCGTGCTCGCCGTGATCCCGAAGCTCGGTGAGACCATCGCGAGTCTCCCCGGCGCAGTGATCGGCTCGGTGAGCCTGGTGATGTTCGCGACCGTCGCCGGAACCGGCATCAGCACGCTGTCGAAGGTCGACTACCGCAACAACGACAACCTCCTGATCGTGTCCCTCGCCCTGGGCGCCGGAATGATCCCGATCGTGTCGAAGGACATCTACAGCAACTTCCCTCCGGAAGTGCAGATCATCTTCGGCAATGCGATCAGCAGCGCGGTGATCACCGCCTTCGTGCTGAACCTCTTCTTTCATCACCTCCCCCGCCGGCGCCGCACCGACCCACCCACCACCGACCCCATCGCAGACAAGGAGGCCGTGGCATGACCGGCGTACGACTGCTCACCGTCCCGACCACCGGGCCCGACGACACCGATGCACTGGACACACTCTCCGGCAACGGATACTCGGCCGACGACGTGCTGGCCGTGGTCGGCAAGACCGAGGGCAACGGCTGCGTCAACGACTTCAGCCGGACACTGGCCGCCGCCGCCTGGGAACCGCGGATCGGGCCCGATGCGGTCACCGTCTTCTCCGGCGGCACCGAAGGTGTTCTCGCGCCCCACGTCAACCTCCTGATAGCCGACGACACGCACGACCCTCGGCACGATCGCGGGCTGGTGGCCGCGGTCGGTGAGACACCTGTCATCCCACCGGAGGACCTGGGACGAGTGGGGCAGATGGAGGCGGTGCGCGACACCGTCGCCAAGCTCGTCGTGGACCTCGGAATCAGCGCGGACGATGTGCACCTGGTGCTGGTCAAGTGCCCGCTCCTCACGTCGACCGACATCACCGGATTGCGTGACCGCGGAATCGAACCGGCCAGCGGCGACACCTACGAGTCGATGGCTCGCTCCCGTGCGGCCAGCTCGTTGGGCATCGCCCTGTCCCTCGGGGAGATCGACGAGGACACCGCCCGGGCCGCACTCGCGGGGCAGCGGACCGCGTGGTCCAACCGCGCGTCGGCGAGCTCCGGAGCCGAGCTGAACACCTGCCACGTGCTGGTGCTCGGGGTGAGCACCGAGGCGTCGAACCCGTTGCGGGCCCTGCACACCGAGATGACCGACGCCTACGACCTCGCAGCCTTGCAGAAGGCCGCGGACGTCGTCGCGCAGGACGGGGGCCGAATCCGCCAGCTGTTCGTGAAGGCCGAGTCCGACCCCTCCGGCACCATCC
Source organism: Gordonia sp. HS-NH1 (assembly GCF_001418765.1). Taxonomy (NCBI): domain Bacteria; kingdom Bacillati; phylum Actinomycetota; class Actinomycetes; order Mycobacteriales; family Gordoniaceae; genus Gordonia; species Gordonia sp. HS-NH1. The sequence goes on along the minus strand of NZ_LIYC01000012.1, from coordinate 34,665 downwards.
GCGGGCTGCGACACACGATGCTGACCGACTCCGACATCAACGCCACTCGTCACGCCCGCGCCGCGGTCGGCGCACTGACCGCCGCGGTCAAGGGCGACGGAGCGGTGTACGTGTCCGGCGGCGCCGAGCATCAGGGCCGGCCGGGCGGGGGCAGCGTCACCGTCGTCTACGAGGTCGATCCCGTACCCACCGCCCCGTCGAACCGAGGGGCAGACCTGTGACGTCGACCGTCGACGCGACTCCGTATCCGTGGCCTTACGACGGCACGCTCGATGTCTCGCGGACAGCCCTGCTGCTGATCGACTGGCAGGTCGACTTCTGTGGTCCCGGAGGCTACGTCGACTCTATGGGATACGACCTGTCCCTGACCCGGGCCGGGCTGGCTCCCACGGCGTCGGTCCTCGAATCTTGCCGTGCGGCAGGGATGCTGGTGATCCACACCCGAGAAGGCCATCGACCCGACCTCAGCGACCTCCCCGCGAACAAACGGTGGCGGTCGGCGCGGGCGGGCGCCGAGATCGGCTCGTCGGGCCCGTGCGGCCGGATCCTCGTCCGCGGGGAACCGGGGTGGGAGATCGTGCCCGAAGTCGCTCCCCGGCCCGGGGAACCGATCATCGACAAGCCCGGCAAGGGCGCGTTCTACGCCACCGATCTCGATCTCGTCCTGCGGTCCGCGGGCATCACCCACCTGATCCTCACCGGGATCACCACCGACGTCTGCGTCCACACCACGATGCGCGAGGCCAACGACCGCGGCTTCGAATGTCTGGTGCTGTCGGACTGCACCGGCGCGACCGACCACGGTCACCACCTCGCCGCGCTGAGCATGATCGCCATGCAGGGCGGCGTTTTCGGGGCCACGGCGACATCGGAGCAATTGTTGACGACGCTCGGTTGGGTCACCTCGACCGCCTCGGCCGGCGGATCGTGACCTCCCGCCACCGCGCGGTCCTGGTGTGCGGCGTCGCCGTCGATCCTCCGGTGTGGGCCTCGACGGCCGACGCGCTCACCGCGATCGGCTATGACGTCACCGTGCCGATGCGTCCCCGATCCGGCTGCCTGGACACCGAAGTCGAGTTCCTCGCACCCCTGTGCGACGGCGCGGTGGTGTTCGGGGTGAGCGGCGGCGCCACCCTCGGCGTGGAACTCGCCGCGCGCGGCGTCGAGATGGCCGCGGCGTTCCTGCACGAACCGGCCGCGGGGTCCCTGGCCCCGGGGTTGCTCGACCCCGTGGTGGAGGCCTTCCGGGAACGAGGTGTGCAGGGTTTCGGCCAGACACTCTACGGACCGGGCTGGCGCGCGGCGATGACGACGGCCGACGAGGCCTCTGTCGCACGCGAACTGGCGATGTTCCGGTCGTTCGAACCGCGACCGCCGTTCGCCGAGGTGTCGCCGGTGACACTGACCGTGGGCGAGCGATCCCCCGCTGCCCGGTACGCGTCGGTCGACGCCGTCGCCGCGCTCTGCGGCTTCGATCGGCGCGTCCTGCCCGGGACCGCACACGCGGCCCACCTCGACAACGCGTTCGGTTCGCTGATCAGCGACCTGCGGCACAGATCTGACCAGCACCACCCGGCACAGGGATGAGGACGACCACCATGACCCCACGAGTCACCGCATTCTTCGACGGTGTCGACGCCGTCGGACGCCCCGAGGTGTGGATCGACATCCGCGACCGCACGAGCGTGACGCGGGAGGCGTCGGCGGCCGACGGCCCGCTGACAGGCCTGATGCTGGCCGTCAAGAACAACGTCGACGTCGCGGGCCTGCCGACCACCGCCGCCTGCCCGGGGTTCGCGGGTGGGCCTGCCGACGCCGATGCCGAGGCGGTCGCGCGTCTACGAGCGGCTGGGGCGACCGTGGTCGGCTCGACCAATCTCGACCAGTTCGCGACCGGCCTCGTGGGGCAGCGCAGCCCATACGGCGGCGTGCGCGACGCGCGCCGCCCGGACCACATCTCGGGTGGGTCGAGCTCGGGCTCGGCGGTCGCCGTCGCCCTCGGCCTCGCCGACATCGCGATCGGCACCGACACGGCAGGTTCCGGCCGTGTGCCGGCGGCGTTCCAGGGCATCGTGGGGATCAAGCCCACGCTGGGCCTGGTGTCCACCCGCGGGCTGGTGCCGGCGTGCCGCTCGTGGGACGCCGTGACGATCATGGCTCGTGATCTTGACACCGCGAACAGCGCCATGGCCCAGATGGCCGGCGGAGCGAATGCACGTCCGGTGCCGCATGACGCGCCGCTCGCCGCGCCCCCGGCACCACGGGTCGCGGTACCCGCGGAGCTGCCCGGGATGTCCGCGTCGTGGACGGCGGCGTTCTCCGCCGTCATCGACCGGCTCCGCGCCGATGGCGTTGCGGTCGAGACCATTCCGTTCACCCCGTTCCTCGACGCCGCCCGGCTGCTATACGACGGCGGTCTCGTCGCCGAGCGACATGCCGCGGTCGGCGAGTTCGTCGATGCGCATCGCGACGCATCGTCCGGCCCGGCGCACATCGACCCGACCGTCGGCGACATCATCTCGGCGGCCGGCCGCGTCTCCGGTTCGCGGATGGTCCGCGACCTCGCCCGGCTCGACACCTTGCGCGCGCACGCCCTGGCGTCGCTCGACGGGTTCGACGCACTGCTGGTCCCCACGGCCCCCGGCCATCCGACGATCGAGGCCGTCCGATCCGATCCGATCGGCGTCAACTCGTGGCTCGGCACCTACACGAACTTCGCCAATCTCTTCGACCTGTGCGGTGTCGCGACACCTGCCGGGATGGCGGGCGACGCCCAGTTCGGGGTCACGGTGCTGTGCCGGGCATTCGGTGATGCCGTGGCGCTCGACCTGGCCCGGCGCGTGTTCATCGCACCCGACGCCGTTGCCGTACCGGGAGCTGCCGGCCCGCTGAGTCCCGCCGGTCCCTGGATCGAGGCGGCCGGCGCGTCCTTCGTCGATCTCTTCGTCGTCGGGGCGCATCTTCCCGGCCAGCCCCTCGAACACGAGATGCACTCCCGCGGTGCGCGATATCTGGGTCCGGCCCGTACCGCCCCGTCGTATCGGCTGTACGCGCTGGACACCACCCCGCCCAAACCGGGTCTCGTCCATGCGCATGCCGGCGGCGTCGAGATCGCCGGCGGCATCTGGCGCCTCCCGGCCGCGGGGTTCGCGTCGTTCGCTCGTACCCTCCCGTCGCCGATGGCGCTGGGACCGGTCGCGTTGTACGACGGGCGAACGATGACCGGGTTCGGTTGCGCCGCATCCGCTCTCGAGTCCGCGACAGACATCACGGAGTACCGTGGCTGGTTACGCTACCTCGGACGCGACACACCGGCCCGCACCGGCGCCGTCGAACCCAACAGGCCTGCCGCCGCCATCACCGGCTGATCAGGCGGGCCGACGCACCATGTGCGCGTAACCCTCCCACACCGAGGCGTAGTGCGGCCGCCAGCCGGCGGCCGACCGAAACCGCTTGTTGGACACCCGGAGCGAGCGCGTCAGCGACGTGGTGCGTTCGCCGAGCAGGAGCGCGGCACGACCCGGACCGGTCACGACCGGATGCCTGCCGACCGCACCGGCCAGGGCCGCGGTGTGATCCCGCTTGGTGACCGGCAGATCGTCGACGATGTTGTATGTGCCGGAATCGGTCCGGAGTGCGGACACCACGGCGTCGGCGGCGTCGGCGAGATGGATCGAGGAGACGTAGGCGCCGGGCCGGCCCGCCCGGAACCCGATCCGACGCCGCGCGAGCGCCACGAGTTGCTCGCTGTGGGCGGCGCCGATGCCGTAGAACAGCCCGAACCGCAGCACCACACCGACACCGCCGGAACCGGTGAACCGACGGGCCGACGCCTCCGCGGCGTGATTGCCCACCGCGATCGGGTAGTTGTCGACCGGGGACTCCTCGTCGATCCACCGATCACCGGCATCGGCGTAGATCATGGCGACCGACTCCTGCAGTACCCGCGGTACGCCGGCGGCGATGGCCGCATCGACCACCGCCGCGGAGCCGTCCCGTCGGATCCGGTGACACTCCGCCCACGCCGACTTCCGGATGAACGACGTCGTTCCCGGCAAGGCCGACGCGAGATTGACGACCGCGGCGCAGCCGTCGAAGTTCTCGGCGAGGCCGTCCCGGTCGAACAACGAGACGCGGACCGGTGTGGCACCGTGGGCGCGCAGCGCTGCGGCAGCGACATCCGAGCGCGCCAGGGCGCGGACTTCGTGTCCCGCGGCGACCAATGCGGGCACCGCGTGTCCCCCGATGGCCCCCGTGCCGCCGGTCACGAATACCCGCATGCGTCGAGAGTATCCCGGATCAGGTTGCGTTTTGTCCCGGTTACGGTGGGTGTCAACCTGTGTTGAGTCACTAGTTTGTGTTTAGTGCGATCTGGTTGTGTTCGTGGTGCAGGTTGATGCCGACGCGGCTGCGCGGGCGGTGCACGCTGGGACGACGATGGCGGAACCGGTCGGGGTTGTGCGCGTAGTAGGTGTTGAGTGTTGAGGTGCGCACGCTGTGGTGCCTCCGCCAGTTGCCGTCGTGGACTGATTGTGGAGTGAACAAGGCCAGTCCACGGTGGTGGTGCTCGCGGTTGAACCAGTCGACGTAGGACTCGACCCAGTCCCGAGCGCTGTGGATGTCGTCGAAAGTGGTCGGATATGACGGCCGGTGTTTCATGGTGCGGAACTCGGATTCCTTGTACGGGTTGTCATTCGATACTCGTGGACGGCTGTACGACATGGTCACGTTCATCGCCGCACACAGCTGGGCCAGTCGCGCTGACCGCATGACCGACCCGTTGTCGGAATGGATGACGCGCGGAACCTGATCGGTGTCGAATGCTGCAGCAAACAAGCCCGCCGTGATGTCTTCGTCCTCGCGAGGTGCCACGCAGGACGCGATGATCTTGCGCGAGTACAGATCCTGGATCGAGTACGCCTTGTAGCGCTGCCCGACGTAGGTGCCGTTGAGGTCGGTGATATCCCACATCCACACCTGTCCGGGGGCGGTGGCCGCCACGACCGGCACCTGCCGTGGGGAACGTGTGCGCAGGCGTGGCGAGGCAGGGCGGGTGGACTGATCGATCCGGTTGGCAATGCGATACCAGGTGCGCGGCGACGCCAAGTACCGGCCCGAATCCCAGGTGCGGGCGAAGGTATCGAGCACCGACTGCCCCTGGGACCAGCCGGCCCGGATCAACTCGCTGATCGTCGCGACGTCGGCGGAGTTGAGTCGGCTGGGATAGGCCCGGTCTCGTTGGGCGATCGGATGTGACACCGCAGGTCGTGGCCGGCGACGGTAGTGAAACGATCCGCGCGATACCCCAGCGATCGTCAACGCCGACCGCTGGGAATACCCCGAGGCTGTGAGTTCGGCGATCAGGCCGAACCTTATTTCTCGCAGGGGGGATCGTCCGGTGTCGTCCCGGGCTCTTGCGAGTCCAACTCGCGCAAGAGCCCGATAGCTTTTCCCAATGCGGCATTACCGCCTTGCAGGGTCTCGATCTGCCGATGTAACCGTTCGAGTTCGTCGGCATGAGCACGCTGTTGAGCTTCTAATTGTTTCTCGGCTTCGATCGCCCGTCGGATCGCGTCCGGGCGGGTCACCGAGTCACGCGGCACCAGCCCGCGTGCCAGATCACCGGCCAGATAGGCCTGGCGCCATCGGTGTAGCTGATATTTACTGATCGACCTGGCTTTCAGCCACGGCCCCTTCTGCCCCTGTCGAAGAGTCATGTACTCCTCCACAAGAGCTTCGATCTCCTCGACCGTGTAACCCGGTGACATGCTCACAGTGTGCTCCTCCCCATCAGGAGTGACTCACATCCAGAGTGGCAACCACCGTTACCGGGACAAAAGGCAACGTGATGGGGTTCTCCGGTCAGTCCGCTGTCCGCGAGAGCGCGTGCAGATCCTTTGCCGTGGGCGACTTCTCGACCGTCTCGGGGTCGGGGTAGGTGCGCAACAACCGGTCGGCGGTCCCGGCCGTCGTGACCGCGAACCAGTAGTGCTCGTTGCGGTAGTGGTGGAAGCGGTGATTCCGCCACAACCGGCGATAGTATGCGTGGCGCGGCCGGTAGTCGGAGTGGATCAGATAGTGCGTCCACTCGTAGACCAGGCCGATCGCGGCGAGCGTCGCCATGAAGGTGAGACCGCGTTCGGCAGTGGCGAATACGACGAGACCCACCGCGACAGCTGCCAGGACGACCGCGACCAGTACCTGCCACGGGATGAACACCAGCGGGATGTTCCTGGGATCCGAATGGTGTTCCCGATGCTTGCGCGCCACCAGCGGGTCGATGGTGATCGGACCAACCCGCTTCGGACGCCAATGCAGGACGAAGACGTGGATCAGCCATTCCACCAGCGGGAAGCTCGCGATCATCACCACGGGAACCAGCAGATCGGCAATCCCCCATCCGCCCAACCATGTTCGCGCCGTGAGCGAGGTCGCGAGGAAGGCGGCGATCATCCATGGCGACGGATGCCGGAGGAACTCGACGAATGCGTCGCGCAGACTCGTCGTCCGCCGTGACCGCATCCGCCGTTCCTCGGCCGCCACCTGCTTGCGTGCCCTGGCGTCGATGTCATCGCCGGGTGGGTCGCCGCGGTGTGGGTCATCGTTGCGCATCTCGTGGGCAGACATCAGCTCTCCTGACCGGCGTCGGACTCGGCGTCCTCGAGGGCTCGACAGAGGTCGAGCAGAGCCGCGGTCGCGGGCGTGAGGAGTTCACGGGCCGCGGCCTCGGCGCGTTCGGGATCATGGGTCGCGACCGCGTCGACGACCGCGCGATAACCGTCGATGTTCCCGACCTCGGGCTCCAACATCGACGCAAGCGCGGGAACCGCCGGTTCATAGGCGGCGCGGAGCGAGTTGTACATGAGCCGGAAGGCGATGGAGTCGGCCGCGTCGACGACCGTGCTCCAGAACTCGAGAGCCGCGACCTGCTGTCCGACCGGGTCCGGCTCGGCGGCCAGATCGGCGAGGACCGCCGTCAGTCGTGCGATGTGATCGTCGGTCGCCCGCCTCGCCGCGAGGCCCGCGACGTCCGGGCCGATCGCGGCGCGCGCCTCGACGATCGAGCGCGCGACACTCGGCACCAGTGCACCGCCCCGGATCAGCAATCGCGGCAGCAGATCGAGGCCCCCCGTCCGGGCTATGTCCTGGACCCGTGCACCGTCGCCCTGGCGGATCGAGACCAGTCCCGCCGCCGCCACCCGTTTGAGTGCCTCCCGCACGGTGGGTCGCGAGACGCCGAGGATGCGCGCGAGCTCACGTTCGCTGGGCAGGGCCTCCCCGGCCGGCAGATCACCGGACAACACGCCTTCGACGATCTGACCGAAGACGATCTCGGGTGCGCTCTGCTGCGTCACCGGTTCGAAAGGCATGGTCGAACCGTAGATGCGAGCGGCCTGGTGGTCAAGTGGTCTTACCAATATTCCCGGCGGAATCAACCGCGACATTCGTCGTTGTACCCAGCATGAGCGAAGCCACTGCAACCTCTGCCGACACGCTGACCGCCGACGACCTCGAATTCCTGGCCCGCCCCCTCCTCGGCTTCTTCTCGACCGCGAGCGGCCCGACGCCCCCGCAACCGCGGCCGGTCTGGTTCGAAGCGACCCCGGACGGTGAGATCCAGGTCTTCACCGGCCCCGATTCGATCAAGGTCCGCCGCCTCGCCGACGACCCGCGCGCGTCGATCGTGGTCGCGTCCCCGGTCGAGGAACGCGAGCGCTGGATCTCCCTGTCCGGTCCCGCCCGCGTCGAGACCGACGGTACGGCCGCACGTGAACTCGCGGCCCGACTCGCCGACCGCTACTGGGACCTCGACGACCCCACCCGCGCACAGGATCTCGCCGAGATCCTCGCCGACGACTGGGTGCGGATCGTCATCCGGCCGGAGAAGATCCGGCGACTCAGCTTCTGACGGCGGTCGGGCCCGACTCCCAGGCCGACGGGCCGCGGCTCAACGCAGCTGATCGAGCAGCCGCAGCCACACCTCGCTGATGGTCGGATACGACGGAACCGCGTGCCACAGCCGCGGCAGCGGGACCTCACCGACGATCGCGACCGTCGCCGAATGCACGAGTTCCGCGGTCTGCGACCCCACGAACGTGGCACCGACGAGGACATCGCGGCTCGCGTCGACGACGAGACAGGCGTGGCCCGAGTACTCGGGATCGGTCAGATACGACCCCGCCACCGAGATGTCCCCGTCGGCGATCCGTACGTCGAAGCCGGCGTCTTTCGCCTGCTTCTCGGTCAGCCCGACCGATGCGACCTCCGGCCGGGTGAACACCACCTGCGGTACGGCACCGTGATCCGACGTGGCGACGTATCGCGGGCCGTCGAGGTCGCGGCCCTGTGCGCGCGCGGCGATCACGTCCCCGGCCACCCGCGCCTGATACTTACCCATGTGTGTCAACGCATTCCGGCCGTTGACGTCGCCCACCGCGTACAGCCACGGACGACCTGTCACCGTCAGGTGGTCGTCGACTCGCAGCGGGCCGCCAGCGTCCAGGCCCACCGATTCCAGACCGAGATCCCGCGTCGCGGGCGATCGTCCCGCGGCGACCAGGATCTCGTCGACGACCAATCGGCCGGCGCCGTCCCCGGCGAGCTCGACGGTCGCGGGTCCGCCGTGGACGCGTCCGTAGCCGGTGTCGGCGACGCCGGGCCGGTCGACGGACTCGATCGTCGTACCGAACCGGATGTCGACGCCGCGATCGGTGAACGAGTCCGCGGCCCGACGCGCGACGAACGGCTCCATCTTGGGCAGTAACCGGTCACCCCGGATGGCCATCACGACCTGACGCACCCCCAGGTCGAGCAACCAGGTCACTGCCTCGCAGGCCACCACTCCGCCGCCCAGGACGAGGACACGATCCGGTACCTCGACGAGGTTGGTCGCGTCGCGGGAGGTCCACGGGAGTGCGTCGGCCAGACCAGGTGTCGGCGGGATCGATGCCGTGCTCCCGGTCGCGACGACCACCGCCTCGCGCGCCGTCAGCACCGTGTCGCCCACGGTCACCTGCCGCTCACCCGTGATGCGGCCGTGTCCGCGGATCACCTCGATCCCCGCACCCTCGGCCCACCTGACCTGCCCCGCATCGTCATGGGTGGCACCGGGCCCGTCGCGGCGCCCGGTCACGGTGTCACGCCATCCGAGGATTCCGGCGGCGTCGGGCAGGTCCCCGCTCACGCGTTCACGCGCGCCCGCCAGCGCACGTGCTTCCGCCAGCGCGGACCCGGGACCCAGCAACGCCTTGCTCGGCATACACGCCCAGTACGAGCATTCACCGCCCATGAGCTCGTGCTCGATGACGACAGCGGTTCGATCACTGCCCCGGATCGCGTAATCGGCGACGTTCTCGCCCACCGGACCGCCGCCGATCACGACGACATCGAAGGTTGACTCCATCGGTTCAGGGTAGGTGGGATGCGTGCCCGCGGTCGGCGAGTATGCGGACACCACGCCTCGAGTTTCGCCCACGGCAGATGCGGCTGACGAATATCTGATCCGGTGACAGGATGGAGCGCGTGACCGCATCGAATACTGACCTCAACTCCGGACTCGACCTCGAGTGGGTCGACGATTCTGTCCGCATCCAGGACGATCTGTTCGCCCACGTGAACGGTAAGTGGCTCGAGTCGCATGCCATCCCGGAAGACCGCTCGGTCGACGGCGCGTTCCACGTGCTCCGCGACAATTCCGAAGAGAACGTGCGCGACATCATCACCGAGTGCGCGGCGTCGAACCCGGAGAGCGGCTCCGACGAGCAGAAGATCGGCGACCTGTACGCCTCGTTCATGGACACCGACCACATCGAGGCCCTCGGGATCGGCCCGATCACCGGCGAACTGGAGAAGATCGCGGCCATCGACTCGCTCGAGGCGCTCGCCCGGCGGATCGGCCGGCTCCAGCGGCACGGCACGGGTGGCCTGTTCGGCTACTACGTCGACACCGATGCCAAGCAGTCCGACCGTTACCTCGTGCACCTGACGCAGTCTGGCCTCGGACTGCCCGACGAGTCCTACTACCGGGAGGACAAGCACGCCGACACCAGGACGGCATACGTCGCACACGTCGAGCGCATGTTCGCGCTGGCCGGGTTCGACGACGCCGCCGCTCGGGCCGCGGCGATTCTCGACCTCGAGACAGCGATCGCCGGCCGGCACTGGGACGTGGTTCGGCGACGCGATGCCGAGCTCACCTACAACCTCATGTCGTTGGACGAGTTGACCGCCACGGCAGCGGGATTCCCGTTCGCGGAGTGGTTCGGCGGCCTGGGCACCAGCGGCGACGCCACCTTCGCCGAGGTCGTCGTCGCGCAGCCGTCCTTCGTGTCGGGCGTCGGCGAACTCGTCGCCGAGCGCCCGCTGGACGAATGGAAGACCTGGCTGACCTGGCGCCTGCTGCGCTCCGCGGCACCGTATCTGTCCTCGCCGTTCGTCGACGAGAACTTCGACTTCTACGGCCGCACCCTGACCGGCGCGGAGACGAACCGTGACCGGTGGAAGCGGGGCGTCGGGTTCGTCGAGGGCGCGATGGGCTTCGCGGTCGGCAAACTCTATGTAGCCAAGCACTTCCCACCCGAGGCCAAGGCGCGGATGGACGAGCTGATCGCCAACTTGGTGGAGGCCTACCGCCGCAACATCTCCGACCTGCCGTGGATGACGCCGGAAACCCGGGAGCGGGCCCTCGTCAAACTCGGCAAGTTCAACCCGAAGATCGGCTATCCGGCCAAGTGGCGAGACTACAGTTCGTTGACCGTCGACCGTGGCGACCTCATCGGGAACGTGGCACGCGCCTCGTCGTTCGAGCAGGATCGCGAGTTCGCCAAGATCGGTGCGCCCGTCGACCGTGACGAGTGGTTCATGACCCCGCAGACGGTCAACGCCTACTACAACCCCGGCATGAACGAGATCGTGTTCCCGGCCGCGATCCTGCAGCCGCCCTTCTTCGACCCCGACGCCGACGACGCGGTCAACTACGGCGGCATCGGCGCGGTCATCGGGCACGAGATCGGGCACGGCTTCGACGACCAGGGCGCCAAGTACGACGGCGACGGCAACCTCGTCGACTGGTGGACCGACACCGACCGCACCGAGTTCTCCTCGCGGACACGCAAACTCATCGACCAGTACGGGGAGTTCACGCCGACCGGGCTCGATCCCGAGCACAAGGTCAACGGCGACTTCACCATCGGCGAGAACATCGGCGACCTCGGCGGGTTGTCGATCGCTCTCGTCGCGTATCAGATCGCGACCGAGGGCGCCGGGAGCGAAGCGAGCGGGCCCGATGGCTCCGGCGCCGGCTCCGAGCCACCGGTCATCGACGGCCTGACCGGGACGCAGCGCGTGTTCTACAGCTGGGCGCAGATCTGGCGGACCAAGACCCGTGACGCCGAAGCCATCCGGCGCCTCTCGATCGACCCGCACTCACCGCCGGAGTTCCGCTGCAACGGCGTCGTCCGCAACATGGATGCGTTCTACGACGCCTTCGACGTCGAGCCGGGGGACGCGCTGTATCTCGACCCGGCCGAGCGCGTGCGGATCTGGTGAACGACGTTCCCGGCGGCACGGGTCCGCGAGACACGCCTGCGCCGGGCACGGCCGCATCACTGGGTCTGGTGCGGGGGCGCGATCTCACGATCGCGCTGCTGCGGCCGATCGGCGCGGCGGTCCTCCTGCTGACGGGTTATTTCCTGCTGCCCATCAACAAGGCCAGTGACGTCAACTACCTGGGTCTGATCATCGGTGCCGTGGCGTTGATCTGGTTCTGCGTCTGGGAGGTTCGCCGGTTCAGCCACTCGGACCGGCCGGTCGCGACCGCGATGGAGATGCTCGTGGCACTGGCGAGCTTCTACATCGTCGTGTTCGCCACGACCTATTTCCTGTTCTCCGAGTACGACAACGGGAGTTTCAACGAGTCCCTGACTCGTGTCGATGCGCTGTACTTCTGTCTGACGGTCTTCACCACGACGGGGTTCGGCGACATCGCGCCGGACTCGCAGGGCGCCCGGGTCGCGGTGTCGATCCAGATGGCCAGCACGCTGGTGCTGCTCGGACTGGGACTGCGGTTCCTCAACCTGCTGGTCAACGAGCGACGCCAGATCACCGTGCGGTGATCTGGCGTCGCTTGCTCGCCCGCGGCGATTCCGTGGACCCTGGCCGGTCGGCTCAGTAGTCGTCGTCGCTGTAGACGATCATGCCGCGGATGTTGTTGCCCGCCAGCATGTCGTCGTAGGCCTCGTTGATCTGATCGAGACGGTAGGTCTGGGTCACCAGGTCGTCGAGGTTGAGCTTGCCCGCCCGGTACTCGTTGAGCAGCGCCGGGACCTGCGTCCGGGGACTCGCGCCACCGAAGATCGCGCCCTGCACGCGCTTCTGCATGAGAGTGAGATCGAAGAGGTTCATCTGGGCGTCCATAGAGGCGAAGTTGCCCATGCCCACCACGACGACCTGTCCCGCCTTGCCTGTCAGTGCGAGGGCCGGGGCGATCATCGAGCCGTCGATCTCACCGACCGTCAGGATGGTGGTGTTGGCCATCTTGCCCCAGGTGATGTCGCCGATCGCCTCGAGCGCCTCCTCCATCGACGAGAAGGTGTGTGTGGCACCGAGCTTCTCGGCCATCTGCAGCTTGAACGGCACAGGGTCGACGGCGATGACGTTACGCGCGCCGGCCGCGGCCGCTCCCTGCACCGAGTTGATGCCCACGCCACCGATGCCCACGATGACGACGGTGTCGCCGGCGTGGGTTCCGCCGATCTCGACAGCCGACCCCCATCCGGTGGCGACACCACAGCCGAGCAGCGCCGCTGCCTGGAGGGGGATGTCGTCTTCGATCTTGACCAGGGACGCCTGGTTGACGGTGATGTAGGGCGCGAACGTACCGAGCATGCACATCTGCACCAGGGGCACCCCGTCGTGCGTGTACGCGCGGTTGGTGTCGTCGGCGATGGACAAACCGGTCAGCAGGCGCGCACCCTCGTCGCAGATGTTCTGCTGGCCGCGCGAGCACGGCTCACACGTGCCGCAGGCGGGGATGAACGCGGTGACGACGTGATCGCCTTCTTTGAGGCGGGTGACGCCCGGACCCACCTTGGTCACGACACCGGCACCCTCGTGACCTCCGAGTACCGGCATGGGCGCCGGGCTGTCGCCGGTGCGCAGATGGTGGTCCGAGTGGCACAGACCCGAGCTGACGAGTTTGACCTGGACTTCACCCGCGACCGGATCGCCGAGCTCGAACTCCTCGATCTTCCACTCTTCGCCCGGATTGCGCAGAACTGCACCTTTGGTCTTCATTCGTGCTCCTTGCTCGTGCTACCCCGATTCGGGGCGTCAGATATCGCCGTCTGCTTATGCGACGTAGATCACATGGTGGTCCACTGCCGACACTCTCGCAGGCGTTTCACTCGATCCATGGCACAGGATTGGGGGTGACGTTCCAGCCTCTCGATCCGGCGGGGCGCCAGAGGTCACCGGCGACCTCGGGTACGGCTGCACGGTCGACGACAAAACGCGCACAGTCGACGATGTGGGCCGCACAGTCGACGAGAAAGCCGCCCAGTCGACGACCTAAGGCGCACGGTCGACGACGCGGGGTTCGGCGGCGGCGGCACCGACGGTCGACCCGCGTACACCGGAAACCCTTTCCGGGGCAACAGAGTTGACCGATTTCGCGTCTCCGGATCGAGGAAGGGGTTAGCGTCGGGGTATTCCGATTCCGAAGTGTCTGGCTGGTGATCTCATGACTCTCATCGAACACAAGGCGGAGGGCCGGCAGGACTTCTCCTCGTTGCGACAGGGCGGTCTCAACTGGGACTCGTTTCCGTTGCGGCTCTTCGTGAAAGGCAACGCCCGGTTCTGGGACCCGGCCGCCATCGACTTCTCGCAGGACGCACAGGACTGGGTCGAGCTCACCGACGAACAGCGCCGGAGCGCCACCTACCTGGTGAGTCAGTTCATCGCGGGCGAGGAAGCGGTCACCCAGGACATCCAGCCGTTCATGAAGGCGATGGCGACCGAGGGCCGCTTCGGCGACGAGATGTACCTGTCGCAGTTCTGCTTCGAGGAGGCCAAACACACCCAGGTGTTCCGGCGATGGATGGACGCCGTCGGCCTCACCGGCGACCTCCAGGGCTTCGTCAGCGCGAATCCCTACTATCACCAGCTGTTCTACGAGGAGTTGCCGGCGTCGCTGCGCGTCCTCGACCACGACCCGTCGCCGCGCAACCAGATCCGCGCCAGCGTCACCTACAACCACGTGATCGAGGGCAGCCTGGCGCTCACCGGTTACCACGCCTGGCAGAAGGTGTGCACGAGGTACGGGATCTTCCCCGGGATGCAGAAGCTCATCCGGTTCATCGGCGACGACGAGCGCCGGCACATGGCGTGGGGAACGTTCACGTGTCGCCGGCACGTCGCGGCCGACGACACACTGTGGGATGCCGTCGGCGAACGCATGAACGAACTGCTGCCACTCGCACTGGGCATGATCGAGTGGGTCAACCAGCAGTTCGAGGTCCAGCCCTTCGGGCTCGACAACGACGAGTTCCTGGCCTACGCCGCCGACCGCGCCCAGCGCCGGCTCTCGGCGATCGAGTCCGCCCGGGGACGTCCGGTCGCCGAGATCGACCTCGACTACTCCCCCGAGGTGCTCGAAGACGAGTTCGGCGAGGACGACGCCGTCCGCCTGCAGATGTGATCAGCGCGCGTCGAGGTCGATGACGTCCCGGCTTCGCGAACCCACGAACCGCCGGTCGTGGCTCACCAGGAGCAGTCCCGCGCCGTCGGCGACGAGGTCGTCGAGCAGCGAGGCCACGGCACGCGCGGCGACCGGGTCCAGCATCGCGGTCGGTTCGTCGCACAGCACGACCCGCGGCTGTTGCACCACGAGCCTGCCGAGACACGCCCGCTGGAGTTGACCATCGCTCACCTGTGACGGGTAGCGGTCGAGCAGAGCGGGGTCGAGCCCGACGCGGGTCGCGGCACGTTCGACGTCACAGTCGCGTCTCGCGATCGCCGCGGGTTCGGCAACGATCCGGCGCAACGTCCATCGCGGGTTGGTGACCAGCCGTGGATGCTGGGCGATCAGGCCGAGGTCACCGGGGCGCCGGCCGTCCCGCCACTCGACCGTCCCCGCCGCCGGGTCCGCGAGCCCCGCGAGGATGCGCAGCAGCGTCGTCTTGCCACTCCCCGATCGCCCGACCACCCCGGTCACCGAGCCGGGCCCGACGCCGACGTCGAGGCTCTCGAAGACGACTGTGTCTCCGAACCGGGCCGTCAGGCCCGCGCCGACGAGGAGGTCGCCGGCGATCACGGCACCCGCTCGAAGAAGCCCGCAACATAGGCGTCGTCGGACGCCGCGACCTGATCGAGCCGGCGATGGTCGACGATCCGTCCCGACCGCATGACGGCCACCGAATCGCACCCGCGCCGCATCGTCTCCACGTCATGGGTGATGACGAGGACCGCCGCGCCGGCCCGTGCCGTGTCGGTGAGGAGTTCCCAGATCTCGGCGGCGAGCTCGGCATCGAGCGCCGAGGTGGGCTCGTCGGCGACGATCGTGTCCGGGTCACCGGCCAGTGCCGCGGCGATCGCGGCGCGCTGCGCCATCCCGCCGGACAGCTCGTGCGGATACAGCCGGAGTGCATCGGGGTCGAGGTGCACGCGCCGACACAGCTCGACGGCATCCTGCGACCCGCCGAGGATGCCGATCACCTCGTCGAGCTGTGCGCCGACGCTGCGCACGGGCGTGAACGAGGTCGACGCCGACTGGGGAACGTGGCCGACGCGATGCCCGCGAAGGCCTCGCCAGCGGTGGTCGGCGCCGGCGAGTTCGCGATCGGTGAAGACCTCGTCGCCGACCCGAAGCCGTCCGGTCGGCACCGAACCCGGCGGGAGCAGACCGGACAGTACGGCCGCGACCATCGACTTGCCGCAGCCGGACTCGCCCACGAGCGCGGTCATCGATCCGGCGAGTAGGGGCAGCGTGACGTCGTCGAGGACGCGGACCACCGACCGGTTCCACCGATTCCGCGCCACGATGTCGACCGTCACCCCGTCGAGCCCGGCGCTCATCGCCACACCTCACCGACAGGTGGCGACGTGGCGCGTCGCAGCGACGACGCCGCGGCCGCACACGCGAGGGCCGTGAGCATCAGGGCGACGCCGGGCACCACCAATGTCCACCACGCACCGGTGAGGATGTCACCCCGCGCCTGCCCGAGCAGCGTTCCGAGACTCGCGGCGTCCGGGGAGAGTCCGACGCCCAGGAACGACAGCGTCGTCTCGTGCCAGACCGCATGCGGCAGCAACACGGTCATCGCCACCAGCACCTGGCCGCTCACCGCGGGCAACAGATGACGCACGGCGATGAAGGTGCGGGAGGCGCCGGCGAGCCGGGCCGATTCGACCCACCCCGACGACCTCGCCTCGAGCAGCTCGGCTCGCACCACGCGCGCCACGGACGGCCAGTGGGTCAGCGCGATCGACGCGATGATCGCGACCGGTTCACCGCGCCACATCGCGGCGATGACGACTCCGACGACCAGGTGTGGCAAGGCGTTGACGCCGTCGACGACGCGCATGACCACCGCGTCGAACCACCCGCCGACCGTCACCGCACCGAGCCCGACGATGACGCCGAGGGCCGTCGCCAGGACCGCGCACGCGGCGGCGATCAGCAGCGAGATCCGCACACCCTCGGCGGTTCTGACACCGAGGTCGTATCCCGAGTGATCGGTCCCCAGCGCGGCCTGCGCCCCCGGCGGCAGCAGCGAACGAGCGAAGTCGGCGGTCTGTTCGCCTGCGACCACCGGCCACCCGACCGCGGTGACGGCCAGGACCGCCAGCACCACCCACGGTGCGACCACGGCGGCGCGGTGACCGATCGCGGCCCGACGGCGCTCGACCGGCACACCCGTCGCCCCACCGAGGGCCGTCATGCGGTCAGCCCGATCCGCGGATCTATCCACACCGCCGCCGCATCGGACAGCGCCGACCCGAGGAGGACGAGTACGGCCGATCCGACGGCGAGCGCGGCCAGCAACGAGAAGTCCAGCGCCACCGCGGAATCCACGAGCGCCTCGGCGAGACCCGGCCAACCGAAGACGGTCTCGACGATCGCGGCGCCGGCGATCAGCTCGGGCAGGCGGGTGCCCAGGAGCGCGAGCGTGGGCAACACCGACACCGGTACCACGTGCCCCCTGAGCAGCGCCCAACCGTCGACTCCCCGAGCGCGTGCGGCCCGGACCGCGTCCGAGGCGGTGGCATCGACGACGGCGGCCCGCATGGTCAGCAGCAACCACGGAATCATCGACACGGTCAGCGCCAGGTACGGCAACACGGCGTGGGTGAGCAGTCCCTCGACCGAGTAGTCGTCGCCGGGGCGTCGGGCACCGGAGGTCGGAAACCACCCGAGCGTGACCGCGAAGGTGCTGACCAGCACCAGGGACACCACGAACGGCGGGGTCGCGGCGAGCATGGCCGCCAGCGCGGTACACGCCCGGTCGATCAGCCCGCCGCGCCGCATGCCGATGACGGCGCCGCCGAGCACGGCGATCAGGGCCGCGGAGACCAATGCGGCCGTCGAGATCCCGACGGTGAACGGAAGCCGTTGCACCAGCACGTCTCCCACCGCCCGGCCCTGGGTCGCGGACCAGCCCAGGTCACCGTGCAGCAGGGCACCCCACCAGTTCCACCACGCGCTCAGCCAGTGCTGGTCCAGGTCGTAGGCGGCCGCGATCGCCTCCCGCTGCGCGGGGGTCGCCGACTGGTAGTTGTCGCCGAGATGGGCGGTGAGCGGATCGAACGGCGACGCCGCGGCGACGGCGAAGATCCCCAGCGACACCAGGATCGTCGTGGGGATCATCACGAGGATGCGCCGGAGCAGAAGCCGTCCGGCTCGCCGTGCGCGCGAGTTCCCCCGCCGCGACCGTTCGCGTCGCGGCCGCTGCTGGCGTGACCGGTTCGCTGGGTCGACGCCGGGTGCCGACCGGACTTCCGGGGCGAGTGAGGTCATGAGACCGGTTGCCATGACGGCACGTTCCACCAGGGGCCCCAGGTGACGCCGTGCGAGTGCGGCTCCAGAATGGGTGCGTCGTGCCGCCAGCCGTCGCCGCGGGAGGCGTAGGTGTGGTGCAGGAAGGCCAGGAAGACGTAGGACGGCGCGGCCGCGTAGACCTGCTGGATGCGTTGGTACCGCTGATCGTTCTCCGGTCCGGGCGCGCTCGCACGCGCCTCGTCGACCAGCGCGTCGAGTCCCGGAGCGGTGAGGTCGCCGGGGTTCGCGTACCGCGACGAGTTCGCGACTCGCGTGTGCAGGGTGTCGTGGACCTGGGAGTCGATGGCATAGGGCGTCGCTCCCCCACCCAGAAGAACTGCGGCCGTGCTCAATTCGGAGTCGATGTCGTCCCAGCTCGTGCCGCGGGTCAGCACCTCGACGCCGATCCGTTTCATCGACGCGGCGAAGGCCACCGCGAGGTCGCGGCGCAGGGTGTCCTGGGCGTTGTACAGAAGGGGGAACGATGCCCGGTCGGCACCGCGGACCCGGATCCCGTCGGCACCCGGTCGCCACCCGGCCGCGTCGAGTTCGTCCTCCGCACCCTCGGGGTCGAAGTCGAACTGCGCTTCCTCGTCGTAGACGTCCGGCCCGTACACCGAGGCGATCGGCGTGCTGGCGGGTTCGCCGTCGCCGGTGAGCACGTCGTCGACGACGGCCTGCCGGTCGACGCCCAGGTTCATGGCGAGGCGGGCGGCCGGGTCGGCGGTGAACGGGTTCGTGCTCGGCAACGAGATACCGCGCCAGTCAGCGGATTTCACCGTGACCACGTCGATCCCGTCACGTCCCTCGAGGCTCGCGGCGAGCCTCGGCGGCAGGTTGGCACCGTCGATCTCGCCGGCCGCGATCCGTTGTGCGCGCGTGTTGTCGTCGGGAACGTGGGTGTAGACGATGCGTTGGACCGTCGGCCGCTCGCCCCAGTAGTCCTCGCGGGCAACGAGAACGGCCTGATCGGGGTCGAGCGACTCGAGCCGGTACGCCCCGGTGCCCACCGGCTCGGTGTTCAGCGCCCACTCCGCGGCCGGCGCGTCCTCCACCCGCTCCGAGGGCACGACGCCCATGAGCAGGTACGGCGACGGATCGGCGTCGGTGTTCATCCGCACCGTGACCGCCCCGGGCCCATCGGCCTCGACCGCGACGATCGGCGCGAAGTCGGTCGCGATCTCGGACGCGACCCGTGGATCGACGACCGCCCGGTAGGTCGCGACGACGTCGGCGGCGTCGAAAGCGGTGCCGTCGGAGAAGGTGACACCGGTCTTGAGCGGCACCCGCCAGGTACGCGGGGCGACGCGCTCTGGCCGCGACCGGGCAAGGGCCGGGACGAGGTCGGGAACGCGGTCGTCATCGTCCGCGGCCGGGATGAGCAGACCGTCGAAGACGGGCGAGACGCCGAGTTGCGCGTAACCCAGCATCGGGTTGAAGTCGCCGAGTCCCTGGCCCTCCGCGAGCACGATCTGGTCGGTCACGGGCGTGCGGCCCGGGGTCGAGCATCCCGCCAGTGCGACCGTCGCGATCAGCACCGCCAGTCCCGCCGCGGCGAGGCGACGGACGGTGGATGACGATCCACCAACACCTGTGTACACAGACACATGTTCTCCCAGACACGCATTTGCCGCCACCTGAGGCGGTGGTGAACGATGGGCACACCACTGACGCGGGCGACGAGGAGGAGCCGGTGACCGACTTCGACCCAGACTCATTCGACGCAGACTCATTCGACGCCGACTCCTGGGCTGCGCGGTTCATGCTGCTCAGCGACCCGAACCGCCTACGACTCGTCGCGGAGATGCACGCTCGGCCCGGTTCGACGGTCGCCGAACTGGCCACCCGTATCGACATCACGGAGAACGCCGCGTCCCAGTCGATCCGCAAACTGCGCGACCAGGGATGGGTCCGCTCGGAGAAGGCCGGACGGATGGTCCACTACGAGGTCGTCGGCGACGCGATCGTGCATCGCATCCTGCACGACATCATCGGGGTCGGGCACCTCACCGCCGCAGACCGGTCGGATCACGCCCACCCGGTGACAACGGATTAGAACACGTTCTAGTCTGGTCGACGTGGATGTCACCTTCGAAGCGACCAAACGGGAACTGACGACCGATCAGGGCACGCTGCGCTATCACGAGGCCGGCGACGCCGACGCGCCGCCATTGATCCTGTTGCACGGATCCGGGCCCGGTGTGACCGGCTGGCGCAACTACCGCGGAAATCTCGGGCAGTTCGCACAGACACACCGCTGTTTCGTGATCGAGTTCCCCGGGTTCGGGGTCAGCGATGCCGTCGAGGGCCACCCGGTGCTGACCGCCGGCAGTTCGGTCATCCGGTTCATGGACGCACTCGACATCGACAAGGCCGCGATGATCGGCAACTCCATGGGCGGCGTCGTCGGCGTCAACCTGGCGATCAAGAAGCCCGAGCGTGTCGAGAAGCTCGTCACCATCGGCGGCGTCGGCCCGAATGTGTTCAGCCCCAGCCCCAGTGAAGGCCTGCGCCTGCTGCAGGAGTTCACCGACGCCCCGGACCGGGACAAGCTCGTCCGCTGGCTCACGTCGATGGTCTTCGATCGCTCGCTGGTCACCGAGGAACTCATCGCCGAGCGCTGGGAGGCCGCCATCAATCCCGACGCGCAGAAGACGGCGCAGATGATTTACGGCTCAGCGGCATTCGAGATGCAGCAGCAGTTCATGGCCGCCTCCGACACACCGCCGTACTGGGCATCGATGCACAAGGTCGCCTGTCCCACACTGCTGACCTGGGGCCGCGACGACCGCGTCAGCCCGCCGGACATGGCGATGATCCCGATGCGACTCATCCCCGACGCCGAGCTGCACATCTTCCCGAAGTGCGGGCACTGGGTGATGATCGAGGCCAAGGCCGCCTTCGAGGCGACCGTGGGGGCCTTCCTCGCACGGTGATCCACTAACCTCGCCTGCATGGATGGTGTCGACGTCATCGTGTCCCATTGGGCCGTCGCCCGGCCCGAGCTCGATGTCTCGGCGCTCAAGGTGTTCGGCCGGCTCCACCGCAGCTTTCTCGTCTACAAGGCGCGCATCGCGTCCACCTTCGACGAGCACAACATCACCGACTCCGGCTTCGACGTCCTCGCGTGCCTGCGCCGAGCCGTTCCCGACCACCGTCTGACCGCGGGCGAACTCGCCGAGCAGACCCTCGTCACCACGGGCGGCCTGTCGTTGCGCGTCAAACGACTCGAGGACGCGGGGTTCGTGACGCGCACTCGAGACCGTTCGGACGCGCGTGTGGTCTACGTCGAACTGACCCCCGAGGGCGCGGCTCTCGTCGACCGGATCGCCGACGAGCACTTCGCGAAGCTCCGCACCATGCTCGCCGAACTCTCCGAGGACGAGGCCGCCGACCTCGCCCGCCTCCTGGGCGCGCTCGAGCACTCGGCACGATTCGCGGTTCTCGGTGACGGGCTCGATCCCGGCGAAGCGGACCCGATCGCAGCCGTCTGAGCGACGCGCTCAAAACTTTTTCGGGCCGCCCGTGATGGCCGACACATGCGGTGTGACCTGCATCTCTTCCGTTTCGGACGCGTAAATCCCGTGTAACAAGCCCCTGTAGTGGGCTTCTTCGAGGTTGACCTCTTAGCGCTAAGGCTTTACAACTGTCTTAGCGCAAAGATATTTGGTTCGGCTTTCGGCCACCTCCTCTGAACGGATTCACATGCCCCTCGTGACGAGTACCTCCACCCATCCCGGGATCGACGCCCGCGATCTCGACGACCGCATCTACGTCGGCGGGCACTGGGAGGTCGGCGCCGGCGACCTGATCGAGTCCGTGGACCCCGCGACGGGCCGGGTCTTCGCGACGCTGCACGGGGCCACGCCAGCCGACGTCGACACCGCGGTCCGCGCCGGCCTCCGCGCGGCCCACGAAAGCGGTTGGGCGAGTGCACTTCCCCACGAACGCGCGGCGGTGCTGCACCGGATCGGCGACGGGATCGACGCCGCCCGGGATCGCATTGCACGCCTGCAGACCCTCGACACCGGCAAGACCCTTGCCGAGACGTCGGCTCTTGCCGCGAGTGCGGCCAACACCTTCCGGTACATGGCCGCCGCGGCGGAGACCTCCGACGGAGTGCTCACGACCCCGCGCGGCCCGTGGCTCACGATGTCGACGCACCGCCCCATGGGCGTCGTCGGCGCCATCACGCCGTGGAACTCGCCGATCGCCTCCGACGCCCAGAAGCTGGCACCCGCGCTGGCCGCGGGCAACGCGGTGGTCAGCAAGCCGCCGGTCTGGGCGCCCTGGGTGACCCTGCTGCTGGCCCGCATCTGCGAGGGGGCCGGCCTGCCGCGCGGTGTCCTGTCCGTCCTTCCCGGACCGGGCCGGACCGTCGGCGAAACACTGGTCCGCCACCCCGACGTCGCGAAGGTCAGTTTCACCGGCGGGACGAGCACCGGGCGGCACCTCGGCCGGATCGCGGCCGACAAGCTCATGCCGATCACCCTCGAGCTGGGCGGCAAGTCCCCGACCATCGTCTTCGCCGACGCCGACGTCGAGCGCGCCACGCAGGGAGTGCTGTACGGCATCTTCTCCTCCAGCGGGCAGAGTTGTATCGCCGGCTCGCGAGTGTTCGTCCAGCGCAGCATCTTCGAGGCCTTCACCGACGATCTGGTGCGTCGCACCCAGCGACTGCGCATCGGTCCGGGTACCGACCCCGCCACCGACGTCGCGCCGATGATCTCGGCTGCACACCGCGATTCGGTCGCCGCGCAGGTCAGCCAAGCCGTGGCCGACGGCGCCGAATTACGCTGCGGTGGAGTCGTTCCCGTCGACGGTCCGCTGGCGGACGGCTGGTACTACCCACCCACGATCCTGACCGGGGTGTCGAACACCGACCGGATCAGCCAGGAGGAGATCTTCGGGCCGGTCGCGGTGATCATCCCGTTCGACGACGAGGCCGACGTCGTGGCCCAGGCCAACGACACCGTCTACGGACTCGCCTGCGGCGTGTGGACCGAGGACTATCGGCGCGCCCTGCGGCTCGGCGACGCCGTCGACGCCGGAACCGTCTGGGTCAACACCTACAAGCAGTTCTCGATCTCGACGCCGTTCACCGGTCTCCGCGACAGCGGGCTCGGCACCGAGAAGGGACGCGAGGCGATCCGGCAGTACTCCGACCAGAAGAGCATCTACCTCGACCGCAGCGACGAGCCGATCGCGTGGGGTCGCCACCCGTGACCGCTCGGACCGTGCACCCCGACGAACCGCCCACCCCGATGAAAGGACCCACGCCCATGACCGCCCCTGCCTCGATCGACACCGCCCCGATCGACTCCGCCCCGATCGACACCGCCGCAACCGAACAGGCCACCGCGCACCCGTACAGTCCCGCATTCGCCGTCGCCGGTTTCGGATTCGTGTCGGGCGCACTGTCGGTGGACGAGAACGGCGTTGCCGTACCGGGTGTCGAAGCCGCCCTCGACGCGGCGATGGCCCGTCTCGGCGAACGCCTGGCCACCATCGACATGACCCTGTCCGACGTCGTCAAGACCACCTATTTCGTCACCGACGTCTCCCTGCGCGATGCCGCGAACCGCCACTACGAGAGCGTCTTCGACGCACCGCGCCCGGCCCGGTCCTTCGTCGAGGTGGCCGCGCTGCCCTACGGCGCGACCGTCGAGATCGAAGCGATCGCCCACGCGTCCTGACCACAGCCCACGACCCCACCCCAGAACCGAGAGGAACCATCCCATGACCGCACCAGAGAAGACCGTCGCCGACCTCGAGCAGCAGATCGACTCCTGCATCGCCAGCCGAGAGACCCGCCACGAGGACTGGGACACCCTCGGATTCCAGGCCGCCGCCGGCGGTGACCGCTTCAAGCGCGCCCAGATCCGCTACATCGGCTCAGGTGCCACCGGCAACCACGAGAACGACAGCCGGACACTGCCGTCGGACCACTTCACCTTCTCCAACATGCGCCTGCCCGCAGGCGCCGTCGGACCCGAGCACACCCACCACGACGTCGAAGAGGTGTTCTTCGTCCTCGAAGGCGAGCTCGAGGTCGCCGTCCACGACGTGGAGGACGGGACCAAGAAGGCCGTTCGTCGCCTCGGATACCGCGACCTGATCCGCGTCCCCGCCGGCGTCCCCCGCAGCCTCGCCAACGTCGGCGACACCGACGCGCTGTTCTGCGTGATCATCGGCGCCGAGAAGCCGCAGCTGCCCACCTACCCGCCGAGCTCGGAGATGTTCGGCGTCACGCGCTGAACGCCGGCGTTCGCCACCGAACCTGACCACGAGAGGTATCCGCGATGTCCACAGACACCACGAGAGTTCTTCGGGTGCACCAGAAGACCTGGGAGGCCGACGGCGTCACGAGCGTGACGCTCGTCGATCCGTCCGGGGCCGCGCTCCCCGCGTGGGAACCCGGAGCCCACGTTGCACTTCGTCTGTCGGACGGACTCGTTCGGGAGTACTCGCTGTGCTCGGCGCCGGAGGACACGTCACGATGGACCGTGGCCGTCCTCCGGGCCGAGAACTCCCGGGGCGGAAGCACCTACGTGCACGACCGGCTGCCCGTCGGCGCCGAGATCGAGGTCGACGGCCCGCGCAACGCCTTCTCGATCGATACCGATGCCGCACACCACATCCTGATCGCCGGCGGGGTCGGAATCACCCCGATCGTCGCGATGATGCGCCGGCTGGAGTCCGAGGGCAGGTCCTGGCAGATGCTGTACGCGGGCCGGTCACGACGGTCGATGGCCTTCGTCGACGAGGTGGCCGCGCACTCGGCGTCGACCGTTCATGCCGACGACGAGCGCGGCGGATTGCCCGACCTGAGAGCGCTGTTCGAGGACGTCCCGCCCGGATCGGTGGCGTACTGCTGCGGGCCCGGCGCACTGCTCGACGCGGTCGCCACCGTCGTGCCATCGGACATCTCCCTGCGCAGCGAACGTTTCGCCGCGCCCGTCGTCGAGGTGGACACCAGCGGGGACACCGCGTTCGACGTCGTTCTCGACCGGACCGGGCAGCGTATCCCGGTACCGGCCGACAAATCCGTGCTCGACGCACTCGCCGACGCGGGCGTCGATGTCCCCAGCTCCTGCACGGAAGGCATCTGCGGCACCTGCGAGGTCGCGGTCGTCAAGGGCGACCTCGACCACCGCGACTTCGTACTCACCGACACCGAACACGCGAGCGGTCAGATGATGCTTCCCTGCGTCTCACGTTGCCGCTCAGCCGAACTCGTACTCGACATCTAGAGGAATCCCGTGCTCTACTCCCAGCTTCCCGTTCTCACCGACCGGCCGGTGTGCCGTCTGCGCAGCCTGCGGTCGGTCACCCTGAGCGTCCCCGATCCCCTGGCCTCGCGCGATTTCTATCACGAGGTGTGGGGACTGAGCACCGTCGAGGAGGACGGCGACCGGTTCTGGCTCCGCGCCACCGGCACCGAGCACCACGTCCTGAACCTCCGCCGGGGCGACGCGAACGCCCTGGGCGGCTTCAGCTTCGCACTCGGGACACCCCGTGAGGTCGACGACGCCGCCCGCGCACTCGACCGGATCGGTGTACCGCTGCTCCGCGAGCCCGGTCCGCTCGACGACGCCGGCGGCGGTTACGGTCTCGCACTGGTCGATCCGGAGGGACGCACCGTCGAGCTGTCGGCGGACGTCCATGCCGTGTCATCGCAGGAGCCGGCGGGTCGTCGTGCCATCCCGCGCAAGATCGCCCACGTCGTGCTGAACACCACCGACATCGAACGGATCACGGCGTTCTACACCCAGGTCCTCGGAATGCGGGTGTCGGACTGGTCGGAGCGCCAGATGTCGTTCCTCCGGTGCAATTCCGAGCATCACGTCATCGCGCTGAACCAGGCGGCCTGGCCGGCGCTCAACCACGTCGCCTACGAGATGACCTCGATCGACCACTTCATGCGCGGCATCGGCAACCTGCGCTCCCACGGGATCGCCCCGCAGTGGGGACCGGGTCGGCACGGTCCCGGCGACAACACGTTCTCCTATTTCACCGACCCGGCAGGATTGGTCTGCGAATACACGTCCGAGGTCGCGCAGATCGACGAGGACGCCTGGCTGTGCCGGACCTGGCGCCGCACACCGGAACTCTCCGATCAGTGGGGCACCGCGGGCCCGCCGACGACCGCGGTCCGCTCGGCCATGGCCGGCATCCCCGACCACGGCGCGAGCTCCCTGGTGACCCCGCGCGATCCGGACTACTTCATCCATCTGCCCGAGACGGTGGGCGTGGCATGACCACCACCGTCACCGTGCTCGACCGCGTCCACGTCGTCGCGCACCCGTCGAGCCGCGAGATCCGGAGCAGGCACAGCGTGGTGCTGCTCCACGGGATCGGCGGCAGCGCCACGTCGTGCGGCCCGCTTGCCGCGCGGCTGGCCGCCGCCGGTCTCGACTGCTGGTGCCCCGACGCACCCGGATACGGACGTTCGGCTGATCCGCGGCCGGGCATCGGCCCCGTCGAGGAGATGGCCGAACTCATCGAGGTGCTCGTCCCCGGACAGCCGGTCGTACTCCTCGGCACGTCGTGGGGTGGCGTGATCGCCATGGATCTGGCGCTGCGCCGACCCGATCTCGTCACCGCACTCGTCATCGCCGACAGCACCCGCGGTTCCGGCGTCACCACCGAGCGGGCCGCCGGAATGCTCGCGCGCATACCCGATCTCGTCGACCGCGGCGCCGCTGACGTGGCGGCCGACCGCGCCGACGCGCTCACCGCACCGGATTGCGATCCGGCGGTCACCGCCGAGGTCCGCGCCACCATGGCGGGGATACGCGAGCCCGGATTCGCCGCCGCGGCCCGGTACATGGCCGCGACCGATCTCGGACCCGACCTCGTCCGGCTCGCCCGCCCGGCCCTCGTTCTCGTCGGTGCGCACGACACCGCCACCGGCGTCGACGAATCACGCCTCCTCGCCGACGAGATCCCCGGCGCCGAGCTGCGGATCGTCCCCGATGCGGGCCACGCCGCGATCCAGGAGCAACCCGACGTCATCGCCGATCACGTCCTGAGCTTCGTCGGGACGCTGCCGTGAGCGCCGGGACCGTGGTGGTGACCGGCGGCGGACGCGGACTCGGCCGTGCCATCGCCGAACGTCTCGGCGCCGACGGGCACCGGCTTGTGATCGCCGAACGCGACCCGGGCACCGCGTTCGCGGCCGAGGCCGCCTTGCGCGACGCCGGTCATGACGCCCGCGCGGTCGTCACCGACATCGCCGACGTCGACGCCGTCCGCGCGCTCGCCGATCGCCTCGAGACCGACGGCGACCACGTGACCGGCCTCGTCAACAACGCGGCGATCGCCGACGGCGTGGGCGGCGCGACGTTCTTCGACCTCGCCGACGACGAGTTCGGCCGGTTGACCGACGTCAATGTCCGGGGCACCTGGTCGGTCACGAAGTACCTGTGGCCGTTGCTGTCCCGCTCGCGCGGCGCGGTGGTCAACATCGCCTCCGACGTCGCGATGTACGGGTCGCCTCGCCTGGTGCACTATGTGTCGTCCAAGGCGGCGGTCATCGGCATGACGCGATCGATGGCCCGCGACGCCGGACCCCACGGCGTCCGCGTCAATGCCGTTGCGCCCGGCCTGATCCGGGTCGAGGCGACCGAAGGCGTCCCCGAAGACCGCTACCGCACCTACGCCGCCGGACGCGCACTCGACCGCGAACAGACCCCGCAGGACGTCGCCGGGGTGGTCCGCTTCCTGCTGTCCGAGGACGCCGCCTTCGTCACCGGTCAGACCATCGTCGTCGACGGCGGATTCATCTTCCGCTGAGACGCGGTCCCCCGCGCCCAGCCACCCTTCGCCCCGGCCCCCAATCAACCCCGGCCCCCAATCCGCCCCAGCCCCAACCCAGCCCGAGGAGTACCCATGGACCTGCAGCTCGCCGGTCGCCGGCTGCTGATCACCGGCGCGAGCTCCGGGATCGGTCTCGCCACCGCCCGGCTGCTCGCCGAGGAAGGTGCGCGGCTGGCTCTCTGCGCCCGGGACGAGGACCGTCTCCGTTCCGCGACAGCCGATCTCGCCGCCATCACCGATGTGGTCACCGCCTCGTGCGACGTCACCAACCGCGCGTCCGTCGACGCCTTCGTCGCCACCGCCGTGGACCGCCTCGGTGGTCTCGACGGCGTGGTCTGCAACGCCGGGCGGTCGCTCATGCGCACACTCGACGAGACCACCGACGAGGAGATCCGCGACGAGTTCGACCTCAAGATCTTCGGCGCGCTGCACGTCATCCGTGCCACGCGTGCCGCGCTCGCGGCGTCGGACGGCGGCTCCGTGGTGATCGTCAACGCCATCCTGTCCCGACAGCCCGAAACCCGCCTGGCGGTCACCTCGGCAGCCCGGGCGGGCCTGCTGAACCTGTCGAGCTCGCTCGCCGAGGAGCTCGCGAGCGACGGGACGCGGGTCAACTCGGTACTGCTCGGCCTCATCGACACCGGGCAGTGGCAGCGCAGGTTCGCCGCGAGCGGCGCCGAGGACTTCGCGGCCTGGAGCGCGGAGATCGCCGACGACCGCGGAATCGCGCTGGGCCGCTTCGGTTCCGCCGACGAACTCGCCTTCCCCATCGCCACCCTGCTCTCGCCGCGGAACAGCTACACGACCGGCGCAACGCTCGAGGTCGGCGGCGGGGTCCACCGCTATGTCTGACCCAGTCGTGTCCGATCCCAGTCCCGTCCACCCCGGACCAGCCCAGCAACAGGAGACCCATCCGATGACCGAACACACCGGGAACCGCCGCCCGACCGGCGGCGACGTCCTCGTCGACGTGCTACGCCGGCACGGCGTCACCACCGTCTTCGGGGTGATCAGCATCCACAACCTCCCGCTGGTGGAGGCCGTCGACCGCGAGCTCGACTTCGTCGAGATGCGTCACGAGGCGGCCGCGGTGAACGCCGCCGACGGATTCGCCCGCGCGTCCGGCGGTCTCGGCGTCGCACTGACCAGTACCGGTACCGGAGCAGGCAATGCCGCAGGCTCGATGGTGGAGGCACTCACCGCGGGCAGCCGCGTCCTGCACATCACCGGACAGATCGAGAGCGAATTCCTCGCACCCGACCGGCCGGCCGCCAGTCGCGGTGTCATCCACGAGTTCCCGGGCCAGCCGCAGATGCTCGACGCGATCTCGGCGTACGCCACCACCATCACCGAGGCCAAGGACGTCGAGGCCGAACTCGAGACCGCGATCGCGCGGATACTCACCGCACCGTCGGGTCCGGCGAGCGTCGAATGGCCCACGGATCTGCAGTATCTCGCCGCCCCGGATGCCCAGCGGCCGGCGCCGTCGGTCACGGTGTCGACGCCTTCCGCCGACCCCGACGCCATCGCCCGCGCCGCCGACCTTCTGCGCACCGCCGAACGGCCACTGCTCTGGCTGGGTGGCGGCGCGGCCGGAGCGGGTGACCAGGTGGCCGAGCTCGCGCGGAGTCTCGGTGCGGGCATCCTCACCAGCAACTCCGGACGCGGGATCGTCTCCGAGGACGTCCCTCTGGTCATCGGCAACTTCGCCACCACCCCAGCGGTGCGGGCACTGCTCGACGACGCCGACGTACTGCTCGCCGTGGGCACCCATTTCCGGTCGAACGAGACAGCGTCCTATTCACTGTCGTTGCCGGAGAATCTGATCCAGATCGACGTCGAACCGACGACGATCGGACGCGTCTACCCCGCCGCGGTCGGACTCGTCGGCGACGCCGCACAGACGATCACGGCCATCCTCGAGCAGCTCGACGCGGTCGCGACCACCGACGAGTGGCCGGCGCGCGTGACCTCCGTCCGTGAGGAGGTCCGGACAGATCTCGCGACCTACATCGGTGGCTACGCCGAGATCTGCGCCGCGATCCGTGATGCGCTGCCGCGCCGTTCGGTGATCGCCCGCGACGTGACGATCCCATCGAGCCAGTGGGGCAACCGGCTGCTCCCGATCTACGAGCGCGGGACCAACATCTTCCCGCTCGGCGGCGGAATCGGTCAAGGACTCGCCATGGGGATCGGTGCTGCCCATGCCCGACCCGACGTCCCCACCCTCGTGCTGGCCGGTGACGGCGGACTCGCCGTACACCTGGGCGAACTCGCCTCCCTGGCCGGGTCCGGCGCCCCGGTCATCGTGCTCGTCGTCAACGACGGCGGGTACGGAGTGTTGCGGAACATGCAGCAGAAGAACGGCTTCCGACGTTCCGGTGTCGACCTGCACACTCCGCGGTTCGACCTGCTCGCCGCATCGATGGACATCCCCTACCGGCTCGTGCGGGGTCCGGGCGTCATCGCCGAGGCCCTGGCGGACGCGGTGAACCGAGGCGGACCGTCGTTCATCGAGGTGGATGTCGAAGCCATCGAGCCCACTCCCGGCCCGTTCGTCCCGCCCGTGCACGTTCCGTCTGAGCCCGAGCCCTCCGGGACCCAGTCATGACCGCTCCGACCCTCTGGTGGGACGACGAGCTCGCAACGCGGGTGCGTTCCGGTGACCAGGCCCACGTCTTCGCCTCCGGGACCGATGTCGCCGATGCGGTCGCGCTGGCCGTCGAGAACCCGGATCTGGTGCTGAGCCTGATCCTGGCCGAGCCCGCACCCCTCACCGAGGAGACGACGAAGATGCTTC
This sequence comes from Gordonia sp. HS-NH1, assembly GCF_001418765.1. Classification (NCBI taxonomy): domain Bacteria; kingdom Bacillati; phylum Actinomycetota; class Actinomycetes; order Mycobacteriales; family Gordoniaceae; genus Gordonia; species Gordonia sp. HS-NH1. Next base: position 4,009 of record NZ_LIYC01000012.1, on the reverse strand, counting down.
CCTCCGTCCGGGTTCCGACCCTGGTCCTCGCATCCGCGCCGGATGCCGACACCGATCTCGGTGCGGCACAGACGCTTGCGGGTGACATCGACAACGGCGTCTTCGTCGTCCTCGACGGCGCGCCCGTCCCCGCGCACACCGAATGCCGGGAGTCCTTCGAGGAGTGGACCGTCTCGTTCGTCGCGATCGCCGAGGGCCTCGCCGCCCGCGACGGCCGTCTCCTCGCCCAGCCCACACCACTCATCGACGAAGGAGTTCTCCGATGATGACCCGCCCGGCCCGCGAGCCGTACCTCGAGACACACCAAACCCATCCGGAGCCGCTGACACCTTACGAGCTCAAGCTCGCCGGTTCGGTCACCGAGATCTTCACCGCGGGGGCCACGACTCTCGACGAGGTCACCGACGGCCTGAACGCCCTCGGCCTCCACGGACCCGACGGTGGCCCGTGGACCGCCGAGACCTTCCGCGCCGAGATGCGCAGATTGGGGAAATGACATGACCACCACACAGCCCACGTCCGACCAGCGGTCCGCGGGCCGCAGTCGGCCCTCCGCCCGCCGTACTCATACCTACGCCGTGGGCACCCGCCGTCACCTCGACGCCGACGAGATCGCGGCGACCGGCCTCCGGGACCGCTGGTACCCGATCCTCCCCTCACGGATGCTCGAACCCGGGGCCATGGTCCCGGTCCGCCGGCTCGAGGTCGATTGGGTCCTGTTCCGCGACGCGCAGGGACGGGTCCGCATGCTCGAGGACCGCTGCCCGCACCGCAGCGCGCCGCTGTCGGTGGGTCAGCATCTCGGCGACCGCATCGCCTGCGCCTATCACGGCGTACAGGTGGACGGCGAGGGCACCGTCGTGTCGGTTCCGGGGATGCCGGGCTGCGCACTCGAGGGCCGGCGGGCGACGGTGTCGCTGGAGGTGGTCGAGGCGGCCGACACGATCTTCGCCTTCCTGCCGCTGACCGCGGATTCGGTGCCGACCCCGTTCGTCTTGCCGGACCGTCTGTCCGATCCCGAGGTGTCCTGGTTCGGCAACTTCGCCGAGTGGGCGGGCCCGTGGCGGTTCTACATGGACAACGTCCTCGACCCCATGCACGGCGCGTTCTTGCACCGCAACTCGCATTCGATGTTCGGCGGCGACACCTCCGCGCGGTTCCGCATCCGGGAGACCGACCGCGGTTTCTTCTTCGAGAAGACCGACCAGCGCGGCGTCAACTTCGACTGGGTGGAATTCGTCCGCGGATCGATGGACTACGTCGACCTCGAGATCCCGTACGGTCCCGGCGCCGGTCCGGGCGGAGTGTTCGGGATCGTCGGGATGAGCACGCCGATCGACCGGTCGACGTCGGCGATCTTCCATTGGCGCACGCGCCGCGTGAGCGGATGGGAGCGCGAGACCTGGCGGTTCCTGTACCGCACGACGCTGGAGGCCAAGCACTGGGAGGTCCTCGAACAGGACCGGCTCGTCCTGGAGGCGCTCGCCGGTGACGCCGACCGGGAGGAGCACCTCTACCAGCACGATCTCGGGGTCTCCCGGATTCGCCGCATCTATCGCGCCGACGCCGTCGCCCAGGCCGAACGACTCGCGAGCGCGAACGCATGAGCGCCGACGAGACGATGCTGCTGACCGTGGTGTTACGCCACGATCAGAGTCAGGACCTCGAGCAGCTGCAGGGGCGGCTCGACGACCACGACTGGTGGCATGGCTTTCCGCCTGCCGGCTGCGAGATCGTCTCCTGGGTCGTCGCCATGGGGCTCGGACAGGTCGTCACCCTCCGACTCCCGGCCGACCGCCTTCCCGCGGTGAACGTCGAACTCGAACGCCGGGCTTGGGGTGCGTTCGCCACCGACTTCTACCCGACGTACGACTTCGTGCCGGTGCGCGAACGACTGACCCGCGAATCCGACGCCCGACGAGCGGTGACGCCATGAGCCGGGTCGGACATCCCGACGTCGCGGAACCGCCGCGTCGGGACATGTTCAGCAACGCCCGTGTCGTCGGCGACCAGTTCTTCCTGTCGGGGATGCACGCCGGCGGCCCAGACGGCCCGGTCGGGGGCGACGACACCCATGCCCAGGCCGTCGAGACCTTTCGGCGTGTTCGCGCACTGACCGAGGCGTGCGGCGCCACGGTCGACGACATCGTCGCGTTGCGCATCTACGTCACCGACATCGCCGACAAGGCGGCCGTCGGACGCGCCCGGAGCGCGATGTTCTCCGGAGACTTCCCGTGTTCGACCCTCGTCGAGGTGTCGGCACTGGTCGAGCCGGGCCTCAGCGTCGAGGTCGAGGCACAGGGATTCCTCCCGAAGGCCGCACCCGCGGCCGACTAGAATCACTCGAACCGGCGTCAGCCACGCCGACTACACACCGAGGACGCCATCGTGAGCGGACCAACTCTTTCCAACAGCCCCAACAATCCCGCAGCACCCAATCCCTCAGCGGCCATCACCACACCCAACTGGCCGGTGCTGATCCTCGCCTTCGTCGCGGTCGTCCTCGACGGCTACGACACCATCGCCCTGGGCCTCTCGGTGCCGGCGCTCAAGGAGGACTGGGGTGTCCCGGCATCTCACTTCACCCCGGCGCTCTCGCTGACGAGTCTCGGAGTGGCACTCGGCTACATCGCGGTCGGACGGCTCACCGCGCGCTTCGGCTGCCGCAAGGTCATCCTGGCCGCGGTCGTCGTCTTCACCATCGGCAGCATGCTCACGGCCTGGGCCGGCAACATCGTCGAACTGAGCGCGCTCCGCCTGATCACCGGATTCGGTCTCGGCGCAGTCATGCCGGCGGCCGTGGCGCAGGCGACGGCGCTCAACCCCGCCCGGCACCGGCAGTCCATCGCGGTGTTCGTCACGATGGGCATCTCGCTCGGCGCGCTGATCGCCGGTGTCCTCGGGTCACGGCTGGTGACCTCGTACGGCTGGCCGTCGGTGTTCGTCGTCGGCGCGATCGCCTCCGCGCTGCTCCTGCCCTTCCTCTGGCTGTGGCTGCCCGATGAGCGCGCCGTCACCGGCGTGGTCGACGGATCCGACGCCCGTCACCATGCCGCGGTCGCCCGGCTCTTCGACCCGGCCGTCCGCGGACGTACCCTCCTGCTCTGGGGTTTCGCCTTCATGGTGTTCTCGGTCTATTACATCTTCTCGTCGTGGTTGCCCACCCTGCTCACGAGTTACGGGTTCAGCACCGGACTCGCCCCGCTCGGCTCGGCTGCCCTGGGCATCGGGAGCATCGTCGGCGCGGGCATCCTGATCATCGGCGCGACCCGCTTCCGCATGAGCTCCGTGCTCGCGGGGACCACGGTGGCCGCCATCGTCTTCCTGATCCTGTCGGCCTTCCTCGGTGCCGACAAGGCGCTGCTGCTGCTGGTGTTCGGCGGGGTCGGGCTCGGGCTGCAGGCCGGCATGATCGGACAGGCCGCGGTGGCGGTGTCGATCTACCCGCAGGCGACCGCCGCGACCGGAGTCGGCTGGGCGTCCTCGATGGGTCGGCTCGGATCGGTGGTCGGCCCGATCGTCGGCGGCGCCCTGATCGGACTGGGACTGTCCACGAGTGCGATCGTGCTCATCGCCTGCGGCCCGGTCGCGGTCGCACTGGGACTCATCCTGCTGCTCCGTCGCGCGGAACCGACGGTGCCCGACGATACGGCCGGTAGCGAGTCGACCGGATCTGCGCCCCTTCGGGGGCAGGCGGTCGGCGGACAGGCGGTCGGCTGACCGGCCTGACGCGCATCGAGCCTCAGCCGAACGGCGTCTCGACGCCGGCCGTCACCGCCGCGACCACAACAGGTACCCGACCGCGAGCGCGAACACGCCGGGACCCAGACACACCAGATGGTCGCGGGTCACCGCCTCGTCGAGGTCGGCGTCGGAGAGCCCGGCGCGCACCGCGTGCTCGCGCAGGATGAGGCCGGAACGATTAGTGGGTATCGGGATCACGGCACTTGGACGCAGGTCGGCGCCCCTCGGTTCCATCCCCACTCCCAGAGGTGCGAGGAGCGATAGC
>NZ_LIYC01000119.1:282-652 GCF_001418765.1 Gordonia sp. HS-NH1 | reverse complement strand
CCGGATGGACAAGCTGGTCAAAACTCTCGGCATCGACTCGCTGTCGAAGTCACAGGTCTCACGCATGGCCACCGACCTCGACGAGCAGGTCACAGCGTTCCGCCATCGTCGCCTCGACGAGGTCGGGCCGTTCACCTTCGTCACCGCAGATGCCCTGACGATCAAAGTCCGCGAGAACAAGCAGGTCGTCAAAGCCGTTGTCCTGCTGGCCACCGGCGTCAACGGCGATGGCCACCGTGAAGTGTTGGGCATGCAAGTAGCGACCAGCGAAACCAAAGCCTCCTGGAACACCTTCTTCGCCGATCTGGTCGCCCGCGGGCTGGGCGGGGTGCGTCTGGTGACCTCTGATGCCCACGCCGGACTGGTCGAG
>NZ_LIYC01000119.1:0-140 GCF_001418765.1 Gordonia sp. HS-NH1 | reverse complement strand
GCACGAGCAGTTCGACCGACTCCTGGAATACACCGAAGGCAGACTCCCCAAGGTTGCTGACCATCTCGGTGACGCTCGAGAGGACCTGTTGGCCTTCACAGGCTTCCCCGATGACGTGTGGCGACAGATCTGGTCCAACA
>NZ_LIYC01000118.1:0-659 GCF_001418765.1 Gordonia sp. HS-NH1 | reverse complement strand
CCGGATGGACAAGCTGGTCAAGACCCTGGGCATCGACTCACTGTCAAAGTCGCAGGTTTCACGCATGGCCGCCGACCTGGACGAGCAGGTGGCCGCGTTCCGGCACCGCCGCCTGGACGATGCCGGCCCGTTCACGTTCGTCACCGCCGATGCGTTGACGATCAAGGTCCGCGAGAACAACCAGGTCGTCAAGGCGTCCGTCCTGCTGGCCACCGGGGTCAATGGCGACGGGCACCGCGAGGTCCTCGGGATGCAGGTCGCCACCAGTGAGACCAAGGCCTCGTGGAACACTTTCTTCGCCGACCTGGTGGCCCGCGGACTGGGCGGGGTGCGGCTGGTGACCTCCGATGCCCACGCCGGGCTCGTGGACGCGATCGCGGCGAACCTGCCCGGTGCAGCGTGGCAGCGGTGCCGCACCCACTACGCGGCGTACCTCATGGGCGTGTGCCCCAAGTCCATGTGCCCGGCCGTGAAAGCGATGCTGCACAGCGTGTATGACCAACCCACGGCCACCGCGGTGAACGAGCAGTTCGATCGGCTGTTGGAGTACACCGAAGGCAGGCTGCCCGACGTTGCTGACCACCTTGGCGATGCCCGCGAAGACCTGCTGGCCTTCACCGTGTTCCCCGACGACGTATGGCGCCAGATCTGGTCCAACA
>NZ_LIYC01000117.1:0-659 GCF_001418765.1 Gordonia sp. HS-NH1 | reverse complement strand
CTATCGACGAATGGGTCCACGCCTACAACACCTGCAGACCGCATCAGTCGCTGAACATGGCCACCCCTGCCAGCGTGTTCCGCAGTCGCAGCACCGATCCCGACACCATGCCCAGCAAGCCTGTTGGTGCCGAGATCCGACCGGAAGCCGAAGTCGTTCGGCCAGCTCCAACCGTGGCCGATCAGTCGAGTTCCGCCATTGAGTTCGACACTGTCGTGCCGCCGTCCGGTGTAGTGACTATTGCCGGTGTGCAACAGGTGTGGGTCGGAAAGAAACTATGCGCAGCGCAGTGTCGTGATGTGGGCTGACCTGTCGAGCGTGTACATCATCTGCGACGACATCGTGATCAAGACGGTCCGGTCGAAGCTGACCACCGCAGACCTGCAACGACTCCGCGCCCGCGGCACCCGCCCGGGCCGGCCCAGACCGGCGCAAGCCGCGTTCGACACCTCCACCGCCACCCATCGGCCGCGAGCTATCGAGATCGACCGGACCGCGAACCGCGACGGCATCGTCATTGTTCGTGGACATGAACTCGCCCTCGGCGTCGTGACGGCCGGCAGCCGGGTCACCCTGCGGATCGACGGCGAGTTGATCCACGCGACCAACGGCACCCACCTGATCAAGACGCTACCCAATCCTCTTGACCTAGAGAATAT
>NZ_LIYC01000116.1:0-668 GCF_001418765.1 Gordonia sp. HS-NH1 | reverse complement strand
GCACGATGAGTCGGGCGGTGACCGGCTGTGATGACTGGGGTTGCACGGTGTGCAGGGTTTCGGCGACTTCGGCCTCGGAGATCAGTTCGCCGGTGTCGGGGGCGGTGACCGCGCCGGGGTAGTGCACCGGGGTCCAGGCGTCGTCTCCGATCGCGGTGATGGCGCGGGTGATCGCGGTGTTGGTGCGCAGGACCAGCGAGAACGTCGCTGCGAGGCGTTGGCAGGTGCGCATCACCGCGGCGGTGCCATAAGCGGAGTCGCCGCGTACGGTGATCTCCCCGCTTGCCCCACACTGCCGTGCAGTAGTGAGGGTTTCAGCGATCATCTTCGCGGCCCCGCTACCGGAGGCGCAGCGGCCGGCGCGCAGCCAGGCGTTGGCGATCACCGGTGGATGATCGGGTGCGGACAGAGTGGTGATCAGCGGGGACAGACCTTTGCGCAGGAGTTCACGTCCAGCGATCTTGGCGTGCCCGTAGGAGGCTCCGGCCTTGTGGTAGCCGTAGACCGGGCGCAGCAGCGAGTCGATGTCGACAAACACCCGGGACCCGTCGGTGGGTAGCAGGTCAGCGGTGGCGCACATCGCTGGTAGTGCCCGGGTCATCACCGCGTTGAGTTGTCGGGCATGGCCGGGGGTGAACTCGCGCAGCGTTTGTCCGATCGTGGCTGGG
>NZ_LIYC01000115.1:0-685 GCF_001418765.1 Gordonia sp. HS-NH1 | reverse complement strand
GTTTGCCGGTCTGCTCATACCCGGAGCCGGTCAGGGCGGCCAGCCGGGTGGCCCGCCCGGCCACCACCACCTGCGCGCCCTCGACGTCGCGGGCCACCCGCCGTATCGCCGCGATCAGCTGAGTCACGGTGTCTTGGCGGGCCACCGCATCATCGAGCACCGTCGAGTCCAGTGCCCGGCGATGTTTGCCCGCCACCGCCCCGGTCTCGGTGATGACCTCGCGAACCTTCTCGAAAATCAGGTGTGGCCGCTCGCAGCCAGCCAGCCGACGCCGCCAATACGTCAACGTGGACGGATGAAACCCTTTCGTGCCCAACGTGAATCCACACGCCGCTTTCCACCGCAGATCGAACATGACCGCCTCAGCGGCCTCACGATCAGAGAGCCCGTGCAGGGTTTGCAACACGATCACCGAGGCCATCGTCTCGGCCGGGATCGACGGCCGGCCCCGCCCGCTGGGAAACAGCTCCGCAAACATCGCCGCCGGGAACAACCGTTCCCGATGCTCGGCGAGCAACGCGAACACACTGCCCGCCGGCAACAGATGCCCGACCAGCGACCTCACATCCAGGAACTCATCCTGATGATCTGACTCACCCTGCATACCGTCCAGGATCCCAGCCCACCAGCACCAACACGAACCAGCCACGCCGAAAACGACTGCGATTATTCAGCAGTCTCCTAG
>NZ_LIYC01000114.1:0-734 GCF_001418765.1 Gordonia sp. HS-NH1 | reverse complement strand
TCGAGGGTTGGTCGCGTGGTGTTGGGGTGGGGTTGGGGTGGTCGGGTCGTTCGGTGGGGTCGGTGGTTGCTGAGCGGGTGGGGTTGTCGGTGGGTGCGGTGGCGGTGCGGGTGGGTGAGCGGGTGGTGTCGTATGGGGAGTTCGGTGGGTTGGTGGGGGGTGTGGCGCGGGAGTTGTCGGGGTTGGGTGTGGGTGTGGATTCGGCTGTGGGTGTGGTGATGTCGCGGTCGTTGGAGTTGTTGGTGGCGGTGCATGCGGTGGTGGCTGTGGGTGGTCGGTATGTGCCGGTGGAGGTGGATGCGCCTGCGGAGCGGGTGGGGTTCATGTTGTCGACGGCTGGTGTGGGTGTGGTGGTGGTGCGGGCGGGTGATCAGGCGTTTGGTGATGTGGCTTCTGTTGGTGTTGGTGGGGTGTCGGGTGTGCGGCGTGTGGTGGTGGATTGTGGTGAGGGGGTGGGTCTTTCGGTTGATGGTGTGGTGGTTGGTGGTGTGTCGGGTGTGGTGGGGGCTGGGTTGTTGGGTGGGGTGGTGTCGGGTGTGGGGGAGGTGCCTGGTGGTGCGGGTGTGTACACGTTGTTCACGTCTGGGTCGACGGGGCGGCCGAAGGGTGTGACGGTGTCGCAGGCTGCGGTGGTGAATCGGTTGGGGTGGATGCAGTCGTTGTTCGGGTTGGAGCAGCGGGATGTGGTGTTGTGGAAGACGCCGGTGTCGTTTGATGTGTCGGTGTGGGAGTTG
>NZ_LIYC01000113.1:0-790 GCF_001418765.1 Gordonia sp. HS-NH1 | reverse complement strand
TTGACGTCTCACGCTTGTCGGTGGTCGCAGTCAGAGTGTGGGGGGTGTCCTTCTCTGCTGAGACTGAATCCGATGCTGAGATCGCTGCACGGGTGCGTGTGGAGGTCAGGTTCCGTGCGGTCACCGAAGTCGCCGACGGTGCTCCGGTCATCGAGGTCGCTAACCGTTACGGTGTCTCTCGCCAAACGGTCACGGCGTGGCGCAAGCGCTATGCCGCATCAGGTCTGGGCGGTTTATCGGATCGATCTCGCCGACCGCGTACTAGCCCGAACCAGATCTCTCCACAAGTGGAGGCGACGATCTGCGAAATGCGACGCACCCACCGGCGGTGGGGTGCCCGGCGCATCGTCTACGAACTCGGACGCCTCGACCCTTATGCGCCCGCGCCCGCGCGGGCCACGGTGCACCGCGTGCTGGTACGCAACGGATTGGTCAATCCTCAAGAGCAGCTACATAAACGGGTCTACAAGCGATGGGAGCGGGAAGCTCCGATGCATCTGTGGCAACTCGACCTGGTTGGAGGTGTGTTCCTGGCTGGCGGCCGGGAATGCAAACTGTTGACCGGCATCGACGACCATTCCCGCTTCGTCACCGTCGCCGCGGTTCTCGAGCAGCCCAGTGGCAGTGCCGTGTGTGAAGCGTTCGTCGGGGCGATGAATCGATGGGGCGTGCCGTTCGAGGTGCTCACCGACAACGGCAACCAGTTCACCGGCAGACACACGCGGCCGTTGCCGGTTGAGGTGCTCTTCGAGCGGACGTGTCGCGAGTACGGCATCACCGCGCGGTTGAC
>NZ_LIYC01000112.1:0-797 GCF_001418765.1 Gordonia sp. HS-NH1 | reverse complement strand
GCCTCGTCGCCGAGACCGACCTCGTCGTGCACTTCGCCGCCGAATCCCACAACGACAACTCCCTGGCCGACCCCTCGGCCTTCGTCTCCACCAACCTCGTGGGCACCTACACCCTGCTCGAAGCCGTCCGCGCCCACCGGGTGCGTTACCACCACATCAGCACCGACGAGGTCTACGGCGACCTCGACCTCGACGACCCCGCCCGCTTCACCGAGACCACCGCCTACAACCCCTCGAGCCCGTACTCCTCGACCAAAGCCGGCTCCGACCTGCTTGTACGCGCCTGGGTGCGGTCCTTCGGCGTGGCCGCGACCATCTCCAACTGCTCCAACAACTACGGCCCCTACCAGCACATCGAGAAGTTCATCCCCCGCCAGATCACCAACGTGCTCTCCGGGGTACGCCCCAAGCTCTACGGCGACGGCCGTAACATCCGCGACTGGATCCACGTCGACGACCACAACGACGCCGTGTGGACCATCATCGACCGCGGCCGCATCGGCGAGACCTACCTCATCGGCGCCGACGGCGAAGTCGACAACCGCACCGTCGTGGAAACCATCCTCGAACTGCTCGACCAACCCACCGACGCCTTCGACTTCGTCACCGACCGCCCCGGCCACGACCGCCGCTACGCCATCGACTCCACCCGCCTGCGCACCGAACTCGGCTGGACCCCCGCCTACCTCGACTTCCGGGCCGGCCTGGCCGCCACCATCGACTGGTACCGCGACCACCCCGCCTGGTGGCAACCCGCCAAAGAAGCAGTCGAACAGAAGTACGCCACCACCGAACGC
>NZ_LIYC01000111.1:430-913 GCF_001418765.1 Gordonia sp. HS-NH1 | reverse complement strand
GTCCCGAGCCCTTACACGTCAGCATCGCCAGATTCGCGAGGATGACGAGCTGGATTACGTCTGGCTGTCAAGCGACGTCACCCCTGAGGGCGGCATGTCTCATGGAATGGGGCACTCCGGTGAAGGGGTGTTGGCCACTGCCGGAGAAGAAGCCGTAGCTGTTGGCTGAGCAAATCTGGTGCAGGACCAGATCGAGCGGACGGGGATTCAGTGGCCCCGCGGCCGCACGGGAGGCGCCATGGGCGCAGTTCTCATCGGAGGGATAGCAACATGGAGTGGCCGCGACGGCGAGCAAGCAGCGATCGGCTCCCTCTCTGCCTGACTTCGAACCATCGGCCGTCCGCGACATCGGCGGACGTTCGGCGCCGACAACTCGTCCTACTCTGACACGTTTCCTTACCAGCTAAAGCGGCTGTGGCAGAGTCGGTCATGCTCGGTGTCAAATGTATTCGTCACGGGTGCGCGTCTTGGCTGAGGGGTAAA
>NZ_LIYC01000111.1:0-359 GCF_001418765.1 Gordonia sp. HS-NH1 | reverse complement strand
AAAGATGGCGCCCGAGTCGTCCTCCCGCGCCGGCCGGCATCATCCTCGGCCCCATGTCGTATTCGGCAAGCGGGAAATTGCGGCTAGTTAACATTAACATGGCGTGATCGTCGTCACTCGATGCGGCGAATGGCCTCGTTACGTGACGTAGCAGGCCGCCCAGATTGTCGGTCGGTCGGGCAGTTGGTGTGCGAAAACCGTCGTCGGTGATCATGATCTCGCGGTCGAGGGTGACGACCGAAACATTCTCGTGGCGGTATCGCATATGTGCGTCTATCAAACGTCGTTGCTGCGGTGTTGCAATGTCCCGAAGGCCCGACTGGATTCGTTCGGTGAATGCCATAACGGTGGCTAGAACG
>NZ_LIYC01000110.1:0-913 GCF_001418765.1 Gordonia sp. HS-NH1 | reverse complement strand
GGCGCGTTGGTCGGTATTGCGTTGCCGGCCACCCTTTTTCAGGGCTGATCGGATTGCCGCGACCGTCAGTGCCGCCCCCTGTCGTGGGGTTGGAGCGCGTCGTAACACGCTCAGGCAGTCGGTGTGGGCGAGGTCGCCGCCGAAGGCATCGACCGCGGCCGGATAGTAGGCGCCGAGTTGGGAGCGCAACACATTCTGTTGTGCCGAGCGCGCCCACACCAGGTTCTGATGGGTGCGGGCCATCACCGTGATCGCCTCGGCAGCGACAGTATCGGCGGCGACGAGCCGATGGTTGTGCCGGTCGGTACGCACCAGATCAGCGAGGGTTTTGGCATCGGCCTTATCGGATTTGGTGCCCCCGACATGGTGGCGGTCACGGTAGCGCGACACCGACAACGGGTTGATCGCGAACACCAGATAGCCCGCACCGACCAGGGCGGTGACCCACATGCCGTGATCGGTTTCGATACCCACCGCCACCTCGGTGGGATCCTGGGCATACCGGGCGATCAGTTCATGCATTGTGGTGACACCTGCAGCGGTTTCGGGTAGGCGGCGGGTGGCCAGGATGGTGCCGTGCTCATCCATCACGCACACGTCGTGATGATCTGACGCCCAGTCGTTGCCCATAAAGATCATGACACTCGTTCACCTCGTCTTCAGTCGTCTCGACGATCTCGATGTGAACCTGCGGGAGTCACCCTGGACGCGGCCTAATGGATCAGTGCTCACCCACATGTTTCGGGGGCACGACATCCCAGAAGCGTTCTAGCGGGTGATCCTCGCCCGGCCGGGCCACGGTCTTCGTGTAGAAATCCGACCACCGTTTCAGGGCCTGGCAGTGGTCACCGACCGGGGAGGCTCACACGACCAGCATCCCCTCCAAGAGGAAGCCGATCCACCCCCATTAGGG
>NZ_LIYC01000011.1:0-135059 GCF_001418765.1 Gordonia sp. HS-NH1 | reverse complement strand
GCAACAGCCCGATATGTCGGCCGTGGCTCTCTGGTGGGCGGGCTTCAGGGGCGGTTCTGCTCGATGCGGGGAGTCCGGCTCAGTTGCCGAGTTTGAGACCGTTCTTGTCCCGTACGTTGCCGGTCAGCATCATGATGCCGTCGATCAGCGCCCACACGGCGACACCGAAGACGATGAAGATCCCGACGATGAAGATCGCGGTGATGTAGCCGAGGATGGTCAGGCCGAGCTGGATCGCGCCGGTGGTGTTGTCGCCGATGTAGAAGCGGCCGACGCCGAGGCTGCCGAGGAAGATCTGTAGCAGGCCGGCGACCAGCTTGGACTTGTCGGACAGCGGTTCACCGGTGGCCGGGTCCCGGCCGTAGGGCGCGGTCGGGTCGGGTGCGCCGCCGTACCCGTAGCCCGGTGCCGCGGGGTATCCGCCCTGCGGCGCACCGAACTGCTGGGGTGTTCCGTACTGCTGGGGTGCCCCGTATTGCTGGCCCCCGTACTGGGGTGCCCCGTACTGCTGACCCCCGTACTGCTGGTTGCCGTACTGCTGGTTGCCGTACTGCTGGTTGCCGTACTGCTGGTTGCCGTACTGGGGACTTTCGAACCCGGGTTGCGATGTTCCGGCTGTACCGAAGTCGGTGTTCCCCGGCTGCTGGGCGGCGGGGTCGGTGCCGTAGGTCGGTGCCGGGTCGGCAGGTGGTGGCTGCTTCACGAACGGATCGTCGGGCTTGTTGCCGGAGTTCTCTGGTGTGGTCATCGGGTGGATCCTCCTCGTGACTTGGGTGGAACGTCGTGCTCGGGTCGAACGGGTGGGCGGGCAGCCGGTCAGGCGACCCGACTCATGCGATGGCGGCCAGTTGGCGTGCGTAGTACACGCGACCGGACACGTCGCTCATCACCCAGGGCGAGGTCGCCGGGATGTTGGTGACGTGCATCGCGCCGCCCGCGCCCCGGACCCGTACCTGGATGTGGCCCGTCGTGCGCCGTTCTTTCATCAACAAGAACAGCAGACTCAGAAAGCAGACCAGAAAGAAGCCGACGAGCGCCAGCACCAGGCCCGTTTGTGACATCTGTTCGGAGGACACGGACATGTCGGTGACCTCCCACTGCGAACCCGCCAGCGGGAACGTGCCCGACGGCGTGATCACGTAGTGCTGCGTGCAGGTGATGTCTCCGATGACCACGAGTGGCGGTTCGGGCAGCGCCGCTGCGCCCGCGTCGGGGTAGGGCCGGCCGTACCCGGGAGAGACACCCGGGCTCGCGAAGTGGTTGGGAGCCGGGTAGTCGGCGGGGGCCGGCACGAATCCAGGACTGGAGTCGTAGGCATTCGGCTGGTGCGGCAACGGACGTGTGCCGTGATCGCCACTACCCGGGTAGGTCATCCAGCAATGGTGGCATACGCGTGTGTGTTTCGGGTCAGGTGGCGTTGCGCTCGTCTTCGAAGGCCTCGAGCACTTCGTCGACCGTGTCGTCGTCGCCGACGAACTGTTCGGGATGGGCGCCCTCGGACATCAGATGCCGCCAGTTGAGGGGGTCGAATTCCACCGGCGCGTGCCGTGAGATGAAGTCGATGACGATCCGGCAGAACCGATCCGGGTCGTCGTGGAACGGGAAATGCCCGGAGCCGGCGAAGGTCTCGAATTCGGAGTGCGGGATCGCCGAATGCGCCAGCTCGCCGTGGTGGTAGGGGATCACGATGTCCTGGTCGCCCCACACGAGCAGGACAGGCAGTCGCTCGGTGAGGTAGCAGCGGTCGAGCATCGTCACGGATTGTCCCCGCCAGTCGACGACCGCGCGCAGCGTGCGGAGGAAAGCCGCCGACGCGGTGGGGTCGGCGAGCCCGCCGAGAACCCGCATGAGGTCCTCATGGTCGGCCAGGAGATGCTCGGGTGTCGCCGCAGCGGGAAACACCGACGGCAACGGTGCGGCGACGATCGCCTTCGCGAGCGTCGTGAGACCCGGGACCACACCGGGGACGCGAAGCACCGACAGCACCTGCGGAACGACCGGCAGCGAGAACAGACGCAGGACCGGATTGACGTCGCGGGTGACCCCGCCTGCCGCGACCAGGACGAGTCGCTCGACGAAGCGCGGGAACTGATAGCAGAACTGCATCGCGACGCCGCCGCCCAGCGAGTGGCCGACGACCGTCACCTTGCTGATCCCCAGGACGACGAGGAGGTCACGCATGCCGTTGGCGAAGGCCGGCACCGAGTAGTCGGCGCGAGGCTTGTCGGAGTGCCCGTGCCCGAGGAGATCGGGCGCGATGACGGTGTAGTGCTGCGCCAGGATCGGGATGACCTCGTCCCAGGTCGACGAATTGTCGCCGATACCGTGGATGAGCAGCAGGGCGGGACCGCTGCCCGCGATCCGGTAGGCGCGGCGGTAGCCGTGGATGGTGTGGTACTCGATGCGGACGTCGGTGTCGGACACCGGACGCAGCGTCGGACCGGAAGTCGTGTTCGGGGACGGATCCCGGTGCTTCGTGGGCACTGTCTCTCCCCTCGGTGTCGCTCGTGCGGGTGGCAGATCGCGCGTCGGCGACGGGCCGGTACGTAGCAACGTCCGTTGTACGCCTCAGGGGTCGAGTAAACCGCATCCTCGGCCGTCGTGCGCGTCGGGTCCGGACGCGGTGGTGGTGACGGGGGGTTACCGGGAACTGAATGCTCGGCGACGCGTTGCGCGTCGCGACGCCGCGGGACTTCGACGTACCGGCCACGACACTACTGTTGGATTCGATGAATCCCTTCGACATCGAGTCCTTCGTGGCCACCGGCGGCCTCATCGGTCTCTGCGTGCTGATCTTCGTGGAGACCGGCATCCTCGTCGGGTTCATCTTCCCCGGCGACTCGGTGCTCTTCACCGCAGGTGTGTTCGCCGCGCAGCCCGAGCCGTTCGCACCACTCTGGCTGTTGTGCCTCGCCGTGCCGCTGGCAGCGATCCTCGGCGACCAGTGCGGCTACTTCATCGGACGACGTGTGGGTCGCAGCGTGGTCGAGGGCAAGCTGATGCGCACCATCGGGCCGGAGTACCTCGCGAAGACGAACCACTACTTCGACCGCTTCGGGCCGCTCACCGTGTTCTTCGGCAGGTTCATCGGGATCGTCCGCACGCTGACCCCGCTGGTCGCCGGCTTCAGCGGGATGTCGCACCGGACGTTCACCCTCTTCAGCGTGCTGGGCAGCTTCACCTGGGCCGCCGGGATCATCCTGCTCGGCTACTTCCTCGGCAACGTCCCCCTCATCCGCGACAACATCGAGATATTCATCATCGCCTCGGTGCTCACGATCGTCGTGCCGACGTTCATCCACCTGGCGCGGCGATGGCACACAGCGCGCAAGGTACGGCGTGCGGACCACCCGGGGACTGCTTAGGCGTCTGCGCCTTTGGGGGCGATCCATTCGGGGAAGCTCGGTGGTGCGGGTGGGTCGAGGGCTAGGAGGTTGTACCACTCCCAGGGGCCGTTGACGGGGTGCGGTGGTTGGAAGTCCAGGGATGTGGTGCCTGTCCACCCGGGGAACTTCTTGCGCCACCAGGCCACACACTCGGGTTCGTCGCCCCAGAAGTCGTTCACACCCCGTAGATCGCGGATGGCTCCGATAGACCAATTGCCGAAGACATTCCAAGACGGCTGATCGTTACCTCGAAAGTTGTGGTTGGCAGCTGACTCGTCACGGTGGCCCGAAGTACCTGCAGAAACGCCCGAGGGTTTCCTGAGCTGTACCTCGAGTGTGCGAGGGCGCGCTTCGCCGATGAAGCTGCCCTCGGCGTCGGCGGCGGGTGGATAGGCAGGCTTGACTGCTTGCCGCAGGGTGCAGATACGCGCCGTGACAGCTGTGTCTGTGACCGTCATCGAAGCAATGTGGCGAGACATCACCGTGTTCGCTACAGGGATGCGATTTCCGGGTGTTGGAGGCTGATCGGGTCTGCCCCAGTTGCCGAAGTAGTCGCGGGTGCCGGCGACGGCGTCGGCGTAGCCGGGGAAGGAGTGGGCGACGCCGGCCCAGGCGGCCATTTCGCCGCCGTCGAAGGTGGCGCGGATGAGTTCGGCGGGGCGGTCCTGGATGTCGATGCCGTCGGCTGCTGACCATTGCACCGAATAGGGGATCGTGGGTCGCTGGACAGAACTGGGCGGGGACGGCTCTGGCGCCGGTGTGCAGGCGATACCGCACGTCAGCAGCGCGCCGACGACGCTGTACACACCGACGCGGCGCCGGGTGCGAGGCCGACGATGGACCCGACGCACAACTTGCCCTAGGGGAGATTCAAGGTGGTCCACTTGGTTCCGAGCTCTTCCGATTCCGTCCAGACGCGCTGATAATCTTTCGGAATATTGTCTGGATTGCTGTTCACTCCGGCGCGCTGTTCGATGATCGTTCGAATCTTGCCCAGGTATTCTTCTTCGCTGACACGGCCCCCTTGTACGATTTCTTCTCTGCTACGCAGGGTTCCATCAGGATTAAAGAACTTTAGCTTCTCTAAATGGTCGGCGACATCGGGGTCTACCTGCGACCGCACATCCCCCTCTGTCGCTTCGGTGATGGCGATCAAGAGGTCGTTGACTGCCGTACTGTTCTCGCCTGTCGCGCCATGGAACTGGGCTTTGTACTTACTGGGACTGAAGTCTTCACTCGAACTCGACGGCGCCTCGCCGAGAAGCGTTGTCTTCAGAGCATCCTTACCATGATCAAGCAGGACATCGGAGCCAGGAACATTGTCCGTGACCTTGCCCGTTCCGAAGTCGGTGACTTTGAAGACGTCATCCAAGATCTTGGACTTGAGTTCGTAGGCGC
This sequence comes from Gordonia sp. HS-NH1, assembly GCF_001418765.1. Classification (NCBI taxonomy): domain Bacteria; kingdom Bacillati; phylum Actinomycetota; class Actinomycetes; order Mycobacteriales; family Gordoniaceae; genus Gordonia; species Gordonia sp. HS-NH1. The sequence goes on along the minus strand of NZ_LIYC01000011.1, from coordinate 130,275 downwards.
TTTTTGCTGCTGCGAACTCGTCGCCAGCACGATCGGTCGCTGCGTAGAGGAGGCCTTCGTCCGCCAAACCTCGCAGGTGTGAGATCAGTTTCAGTCGCAGGTCTGCATCACCGGCGGCTGGGTTGTCGGCGTAGGTCTGCACTTCTGAGGCGATGTCGGCATAGACCTGGCCGTAGAATGTCTTGGCTGCCTCCTCGTCCGTTGCGAGCAGTCCGAAAATTCGTGAGGAGCCCTCGAAGTTGTCCGTTCCTGGCGTATGGATCAAGTTGCTATCGAGGGTGTCGTTGAATCCGGGAAGTGACCTGTCCTGGTGGCCACCGAGTTCACTTGTATACGGCGTGAAAGAATCCGCGAGGGTTCGCATCAGTTCGGGATTCACCTCACCCGCTGACTTCCCGTCGACCATTCCCGGGATATCCATCAGTGCGTTGTAGCCGTCGTGCGAACCGGTGTATCTGGCGATTGCTTCCATGATGGTCGCTGATCGCTCCGCGGCGCGATGATCGAGTTCTTGACCCAGGGTTCGTTGTTCTGGTGGTATGTCGAACGATTGGGACCGTGCGTCACTTTCCGTGACGGTCAATAGTGTGTCCGCGGCCCGCCCGTCGTCTTCCCACTGGGTGGTCATCAGATCGTGAATGAAGTCGGCGCCATCTGGCCCGGCGAAAGCATCACTGACCCACATCTTGTCCCGCCCGACGGCCTTCAAGATGTCTTGGATCTCTGGGTGCGCTGTGCCGGACGTTGTGAAGTTGTCGTCATATCGAACTTCGCCGTCGATATGAAAACCGTTGGCAATCTTCTGGCCGTAATATTCCTGCTCGTACTTGGCCATCGCGTCGGTGTACTTGCGCCCGAGGTCGCCGAGACGCCGGTCGATCTCGGTGCCCGCCTGATAGCGGGAGTCTCCGGAATGGAGCAGGTTGCCGAGTGTAGCGGTGTTTGCCAATCCGTTCACTGCGATGACGTTGTCACTGAGAACGACAGGGTTTTCGATACTGAGCACATCTTTGACGGTCTGAGGAAGCGCCTCGAATCCTCCATGGAGGTCACCCGCGCGGATGTTCTTGTTGGACAGGATTTGTAGTCCGTTGGCCAGCGCACCTCGTGTTCCCGCCATGGCGGGACCGACGCCGAACGATTCAAACGCCTTGATCCCGCTCAGGCTGCCATTTCCCACGTCGACCGCTCCGGTCGCATGTTTGATGTAGAGGAATTGCTCCTTCGTGATGTCGACGGGCTGCCCGAGTTGGAGGCGTGCCAACTGCTCCGGTGTGAGCTGCATGGCCCGCGCGAACCGCGCCCGTTGTTCCGGAGTCGCGGTCCCGGAGAGAATCGCTTGGGCGTCTGGCGCTGCCTTGGTGGGATCGATGGTCGAACTGTTCTGCGCGATCGACGCCGGTGTGAGACCGGCGATCGCACCGAGGGCGGCGGAGACCGCCGAATTCGTATTAGACACCGCGGTATCGGCGGCGCGGCCGAGATCCAGGAGCGCCTGCTGGAGCTCTGTCGCGGTGCCTTTGTCGTACTCGGCGCCGTCGGGTGCCATCGACTTGTTGAAATCGACGTTGTAGGCGGGATCGTTCGTGCGCAGTTCGTAGCCGAGCGCGGCCGCTGTGGACTTCTGGTTCTCCAACGTCGTCATCGCACCGCGGATGGCTGTCTTGCCGTTGTCCAAAGCCGCTGCAAGGGTCCCATACTGGTCGGACAACGATCTCAACCACCGAGTGATGCTCTCCGCGCGACCGTCGGCGGCCGTGCGGGCAAGACCTTTCCACTCCGCGGGGGTGAGATTGATGACCGGATTGCCGGCCCTCGGAGCTTGGCCGTCGAGGTCGGTCTGAAGCGTTCGCGCCGCTGATGCGATGTCGCCGAGCGATTCCGGTTTCCACCCGATGACCTGGTCGTAGGTCGGCGTCATCTCCGGACCGTCACGCGGGGCCGGCCGGGTAGGAGACGGCCTGCCGGATGAACGTCGCATTCTCGCCGTCGAGTTCGACTGTCGAGTTCTTGAACGAGGTGATCATCTCGGAGAACGCGGTGACCGCACCCGCGGCGTTCGTCAGCGACGTCGTGACATGCTGGTCGCCGCTACCGGCCACCTCGGTCATCGGGTTCGTCGCACCGGCGAATGCGCCGGTCAGCGTACTGAACGACGAGGCGAGGGTGTATCCCTCGATCGTCGACGCCACTGCGGAGATGGCTGTGGATGCGCCGCCCACCGCCCCTGGATTCACTGCAAAATCAGTCATGCTTCCCCCGTCCCGGACATGATCGCGTGAACTATAACAACGGCAACGACATACGGATGTTCGGCATCGTGAACATTCTCATCGGAGGAACGGCTCCTCCCGATATCCGGGTCCGCCGGAGAAGTCGTCGGCGATGGTCGCCGCGAGTTCGACGAACGACCGCTTGGTCGGCTTCGACATCAGTTCCAGATCGACATCCGCGCCCTCGGCGAGATGGTCGTCGAACGGGATCTTGTGGACGGCGCGGCATCGCGTGAGGAAGTGCTGGCCCAGCTGATCGGTGTCGATGGTCGACGAACCCGGCCGCGACGAACTCAGGACGACGACGGCGCGCGAGACGAGGTGTCCGAACCCGTGCGCCTCCAGCCAGTCGAGGGTCGCCCCCGCGCTGCGAGCACCGTCGAGAGCCGGTGAGCTGACGAGGATGATCGTGTTCGCGAGGTCGAGGACGCCGTTCATCGCCGAGTGGCTCAGGCCGGTACCGCAGTCGGTGATGATGATGTTGTAGAAGCGCTGCAACACGGTGATGACGCCGCGGTACTCCTCCTCGTTGAACGCCTCGGCCATCGCCGGGTCTCGCTCGGAGGCAAGGACTTCGAGACGGCTCGGTGCCTGCGAGGTGTGTGCCCGGACATCGGAGTACCGGTAGACGTTCTCGTCGGCGAGCAGGTCGCGGACCGTCGACCGGGTCTGTTGCGGAATCCGCTGTGCGAGCGTGCCGAGGTCGGGGTTGGCGTCGACGGCGATCACGCGGTCACCGCGCAACGACGCGAAGGTCGAGCCGAGACCGACTGTGGTCGTCGTCTTGCCGACGCCGCCCTTCAGGGACAGCACGGCGATGCGGTAGTCCCCGCGAACCGGTCGGTTCACCCGCTCGAGCAGTTGCTGGAATTCGATGTCGCCCTGCGACTCACCGGGATTGATGGCACCGGCCGACAGCGTGTGCACCGCCCGGCGCCACCCGCGGCTCGGTGCGCGACGAGCCTTGCGGATCAGGGCCACCTCGTCGAGCGACGGGCCTCCGGGAGGCGGCCCGTATCCGTGCTGCATCGGCTGTCCGGGAAAGGCAGGCGCGGGGCCTGGTCCCACCGGCACGGGACCGGCGTGCGGCGGCGGTTGATGACCGGCCGGGGTCGGCGGCATCGACTGGTGAGCCGGCCCCGGATCGCCGGGATGCGGGGCGGGCACGGGTGAACCGGGTGGAGCGAAACGTGGGTCGACGTGGTGCGGCGACATTCCGGGCACCGGTGCCGGGCCGGTGAACTGGTCTGGGCCGAACTGGTTTGGGCCGAAGTGATCCGATCTGGGGCCCGGGGGTACGTGAGGCGGCCACGGGGGAGCGGTGGGATTGGTGGCCGGTGGGACCTCGGGACGGAACTCCGGCGGAACGGTCCCGTTGGCCGGACGGGGATCGGTGGGCGCAGCCCCGGGGTGCATCGACGGGCCGAATGCGCCGGTCGGCGGTGGCGGGGACGCGGGCTGATCGGACATCGGCGGTACGCGATCGGTGTCGACGTCTGGATGTGGAGGTGCCGGCCGGCCGGCCGGCGATCCGCTGCCATTCGGAGGAGCAGACGCCTGGAACTGTGGCGGCGGGCCGGGATCGGCGGGCGGCGGCGCGAACTGCAGCCACGGCGGCGGGGCCGGCGCATCGGCATCCGGGCCCTCGGGCCCTGTTCGGTCGGGCCTCGTGGAGTTCTCGTACGTCATCGGGGAATCCTCTGGTCAAGCGGCCGGGCGCCGATCGCGTAGCTGCAAGTTCGGCGAGGCGAGCAGCGAATCCACCCCGTTTGTCGATCAACCCCGGCTGCGTCCTGCGGGAGTCTACCGAAGGCCGCGGTCCAGGTCCGGACGACATCCACAGACCGTCTCACCGCACACGTTTGGCATCCCGCATCGCTGGTGTGGTGGCGTTCACGCGAGTATGGCAGTATCAGGCACTCCACACATGTGCGCAGCGGGGTGCGCGGATCTTCACGGATCCGCATGTGGGAGGTCTGGTTCCATCGAACGAGAATTCGATGGAACCGAAAGGGGCCCCGGCTGCGTCTTATTCGGCGTGAAGGGGGTGCAGCTTTCCATGACCTACTCCGATGATCCTCGGGATTCCGTCGACGGTGATGCCGGCGACCCGTGGGCCGTGATGCACGAGTTCACGACCGCACGGTCCCGATCCGGCGGCCTCGGCGTCCGGACCACGGCACAGGGGTTGCCCGTTGCGGTCCGTATCGAGCCGTCCGAGCTCGACAAGGACCCGGCGCTGCTCGCCGGTGACATCCTTCGGCTGTGTCAGCAGGCGGCGATGTCCGCCGGTATCCGACTTCGGGAGAATCTCCTGGCGTCCGGCATCGACCGTGACCTCGTGCAGGAGATGCAGCTGCCGCGTCCGGACGATCTCGCGCGAGCCGAATGGCGCGACGACGAGGAAGCCGACGCACCCGCGTCGTGGTTGCAGCGATGAACTGGGCAATGGACGAACTCGAGGCGCGCGCGCAGCGTCAGCTCGACGGCCTGCACGATTACCAGGAGAAGTTGCGTGCCATCACGGCGCGTGAGACGTCCGCCGACGGACTGGTCACCGCGGAGGTGGACGGAAAGGGCGCGCTCGTCGATCTGCGATTCGCCCACGGCGCCAACGAACTCGGCGCGAGCCGCCTCGCCGACCAGGTCGTGACGACCGCCGCCCTGGCCGCGCAGAAGGTCTACGCCCGGATCGCCGCGGTGACCGAGGAGTTCAACGAATCGTTCGGCGACATGCTGGCCGCTCGTCCGGCCGAATGACGGACCCGGCCGATACAAGATCGTTCCATCAGACTGACAACCACGAGGGGGTTCGAGAATGACGAACGTCAAGGTGACGCCGGAGGTGCTAGAGGGCTTCGCCGCCACGAATGCCGCGATGGCGACCGCCGTCGGTACCGCGGGGTCCATCGACGCCGCGGCCAACACCGCGGCGATGGTTCCCGTCTTCGGACTCATCGGTCAGGAGTTCCTCGCCGCGTTCATCGCGGCGCAGGCCAGTCACCTGATGTCGGTGGGAGAACTCGCCGCCGTACACGCCGCCACGGCCGCGTCGACTGCCGCGGGCCTCGCCGAGTTCGAGGGCACTGACGCCTCGAGCGCCGCGGCGATCCGCTCGGTGCTGTGACGGTCCCACCGCCGATGCCGGCACCACTGCCGGGTATCCCGGATGTGCCGGCGCTGAATCACATGACGGTCCAACAGATGATCGAGGCGACGCCCCTCGGGCCGATCCTGGACCGAACCGTCGCCGACGTGCTCGGCGGGATGGGGCTGCCGCCGCTTCCTGTCCTGCCGCCGCTGCCGCCGATGCCGGGCCTGCCTCCGCTGCAACCGCCGAATCTCGACATGTTCATCAAACCCATGACCGATCTGCTGGGCGGATTCGGCACGGGTGATCTCTCCGGCGGGGGCTTCGATCCGACGATCATCTTCGAGAGCCTCACCAAGGTGCTCGAGACATCGATGACGATGGGGCAGAGTGCCCTCAAGCTCGCCGATCAGCTGTGGACCGGGCAGGGCGCGGTCAGCGCCGGCGCCAAGACCGCCGAGGCAGGGGCCAACAGCTCGGCTCTGGCGACGCAGGGATCGGGGATCTCGCTGGACACCAAGACCGCCGCCGCGATCGTCGCCAAAGGACTCGCGGTGGTGCAGGGGATCATTGCGGCCACCATCGCGAAGATCACCAGTATGGCGGTCCCGATGATGATGACACCGGCAGTCGGTGCGGGTTTCGCGGCCGCGGCCGGATTCGCCTCCATCGGACTGTCTCAGGCGACCGCCGCGGTCGCAGTCACACGGGCGGAGCTACTCGGCCCGACAACCGCGATGGCGGTGAACGGGGCGCCGGTCGCGGTCACCGGTGCACCCACCGCCGGCGCCGGACAATCGCCGTTCACGCTGGCGAGCTCGATTCTCGACGTCGTGTCGCCAGCCATGTCCACGGCCACCGAACTGCCGACCTCCCTGATGCAGCCGATCAGCAAGATGCTGAACGTCGACCACGAGTCGCCCGCCGTTGTCCCAGCAGCGCTGACACCGAAAGCCAAAGGCGGCGGTGGCGGCGGTGGGGGAGGCGGTGGCGGTGGTGGCGGCGGCATCGGCGGCGTCGGCGGAGTCATGACGCCGCTCAGCGCTTCCCGCCCGACCGTCCCGACGAACTTCTCGCTCTCCGAACCCGCGCTCGGCGGCGCGTCGAGCGCCCGGCCGATGACGGCGACGCCCGCGGCGATGCCGATGGGCGGTGCCCCGATGGGCGCGGCCGGAGCCCGCGGCGCGGGCGCGTCGGACGATCAGCACGCCGTACCCGACTATCTCGTCACCGAGGACAACGGCCGCCGCGTGGTCGGCGACTCGCCGGAGGTCGCGCCGGCGGTCATCGGCTACGAGGAAGCTGCCGAGAGCGATCCGAGTCCGGACATCGAACTCCGACTGGGTGTGCCCGGTCCGAAACGAAACGAGGAAGTATGAGCAGCTCGCAACTCCGCGTCGAACCCGCCGAATTGATCTCGGCGGCAAGCGACCTCGACCGGATCGCGGATCGTCTGGAACTGGCGCTCACCGGCGCCGGTCGCTCGCTGACGGTCGCGGCGCAGGGCCGCGACGAGGTGTCGGCCGCGGCCGCGGCGAGTTTCAGTGCGGTTGCCGCGAGTTTCGAAAAGGACACCGCGACCGGCGTTCTCGAGATGCGGAAGATCGCGGCCGTGCTGCGTGCACAGGCCGCCGGCTTCATCGAGGGCGACGCCGAGGCGTCGGACGCCTTCCGAGTGGCGCTGTAGGCGTCGTCAGAACCACCCGCTCAGCAACGTCGCTCGCCACCGACATCGCACCGGCGCCCGAAGGGAGGCACTCGTGATCGGTTTCACCGGAGTCAACTGGGACGCACGTCCGACCGAACAACTGGCCGCCGACCTCGGTGCCGGCCCGGGCCCCGCACCGTTGGCGGAGGCCGGTATGGCGTGGGCGGCCCTCGCGACCGAGATCGGGGAGGCCGGGGTCGAATTCACCGCGGTACTGGCACGCCTCGGCGTGCACTGGCAGTCCGCGCACTCCAGTGCGGCATTCGAGAAGCTCACACGGCTGGCACCGTGGTTTGCCGAAGTCGCGTCCGAGGCGGTCGAGAATGCCGCGCGTGCTGAATCCCAGGCCGCGGCAATCACCGTCGCGCGGCTGAACATGCCCGACCTCGCCGAGGTCGACGTCGTCGAGAAGCTCCACACGATTGCCACCACGGCCACCGCGATCGCTCCCATCATCGCCGGGGCAGCCGCCCAGGCCGAGCGTGCGGTCGCGCACCAACGTATGCGCGCCGCACGCGTGATGCAGACCTATGAGAGTGCCGCCGAACCGGTTGCCACGCCATGGAAATCGGCGCGGCCGGCACCGGGGCTCGTGTCCGGTGACGCACTCGCGGCCGAACAGGCGGCGGCGACGCGCGAGTCGGCACCACCTCCGGCTCCGGTGTCCACCGCGCCGCCGATCGCCGCGATGCCCGTGGGCGTCGGGGGAGTGTTCACACCACCGCCCGAGAAGCTGAGGTACGCACCGACGATCGTGGCCGGCGTCCAACCGCAGGTGGCCACCACGACTCCCGGCGGCGCACCGGTAACGTCGGCACCCGGCTCGGGTCCCGGCGTGCCACCGCCCGTGGCCCCGGGCGTCGCGACCGCGGACCGCGGGGCGGTTGTCCGCACGATCAGCGCGGACGCCGCTGATCTCGACTCGCCCGACGAGTCGACGTCCTCGGCAACCGAATCCACCGAACAGGGGGCCACGTGGGCCGACCTGGCCACGTCGGATCGCCCTGCCGCGCACTATGTCTCGGCCCCGGACAGGGACGGCCACACCGACGTCGATCCGCGATACCTGTCGGAGACATTGATGCTCGGCGCCCCGGGTGAACACCGATGATGCCCGTGACGTACGACGCCGGGATGGCGTTCGACGCCGCGATTCTGCGTAGGCTCGGCGAACGTTTCGGAGTCCAGACCTGGCCGGTCGTCCTCGACCTCGGCGACCTCGGCGAGGTTCCCGCCGCCGACACGGAATCCGGCGCACTCGCCGAACCCGAAGCCGAAGCCGAAGCCGACGCAGACGCAGACGCAGACGCGACGATCGCGTCGCTCGACCTCGTCGAGCACGGTGAACCGACCCCGTGGGCCTCCGCGGTGCTGCGCGTGCTGGCACAACCGCAGCGCGAGATCGAGATCCGTTCCTACTCCGACGGGTTCGTCCGACGAATCTGTCTGGCGCGCAACGGTCACGACCACGTACTCGCGGCGCGGACCGGCTCTCGCGTCGACGTCACGGTCGTCGATGTCCCGGACGTCGACGCGCTCGCGACTGCCGTTCGAGCGCAATTCGCCTCATCCGGATCCGACGAGGCGTCGCCGGCCGACTTCACAGCCTTCTCGGCTCCGTCCGACGAGGTCATCGACAGGCTCGGACGGTGCCGGACCGGCGTCGAGACGACCGACGCCCTGCACGCGCTGGGCGCCAACCCGGCCGACGCCGCCATCGTGTCGGCCGCCTTCGCGTCCTGCCGGACGCGCACCGAGATCGTCGCCTCGATGAACGAGGATGGACGATTCGCTCAATCTTCTGGAGCTGTGGCAATTTTCGACACCGAACGGGGTCGAATCGTGTCCAGTCCCAGCAAGTCCCCGGACGGTCGGGTGTGGACCACCTTCTCGCCGGGAACGGGTCATCGAATCGCACAGGCGATCAGCCTGTTGATAGAGACCCTGCCCGACGGGAAATGGATGCCATGATCCGCATCGGGGGATTCCGCGGAACAGACCGCCGCGGGAATCAACTGTCAGGGGTATCTGTGTCACGGATACCAACGGGGGCATCGCCAAACGGTGCCGTTACACAGGAGGAGCACTCATGCTGAACTTGCCCGGAGCAGGCGGCGGCGCCGGCGTCACCGTGAACGTCGCGGACGGACAGGCCACCGCGGCCAAGGTAGGCAGTCTTGTCGAGGACATGAAGGCTGTCATCAACCAGATCGCCCAGCACGCCGGCAATGCGACGCCGACATGGCAAGGTTCGGCCGGTGTCGCGTTCGACGGTACGCACACCGACTGGAACAAGGCCGCGCTGACGATGAACCAACTGCTGGAACAGATCAAGACCCAGCTCACCAACGGCTTCGCCGGATACGAGGACCAGGACGCGGCGGCGGCGCGCGGACTGAACACCAGCGTCTGACACCGGCCCGCATCCCGCACTTCACGTTCTGCGAAAGGAACCACCATGAACGGCTCGATCAACTACGACTTCGCCGCTCTCGGCGATCTCAGCGGCGGCCTCCGGGCTGCCTTCACCCGGCTCGAGGACCTCAACACCCAGCTGAAGGCGCAGGTCGCCGCACTCGACGGAAACTGGAACTCGCAGCAGGCGAAAGCCGCCTACGTCGACGCGCAGGGCGCATTCGATCGGATCTTCACCCAGTCCCGTGACTCGCTGACCTCGCTCGAGCATGGTGTCACCAACGCCAGCCGCGTCATGCAGGACACCGACGCCGCGATCGGCACGGGTTTCCGCGGTCTCGTCTGATCGACGGACCATCCCACCGTTCGACGCCGGACGGGGACTTCACAGTGCTCGATGCCGTGGGGTCCCCGTTCGCATCGGTACCCGTCCGGTTCGGCGGCGTGCCGCCCCGCCGGGCTGTCCGGGGAGTTTCCGGTGACGGGTTTCCGGTACCGGGTCGATGGGAACAGAACCCCACTGCCGTCAGACACGCATTCGCGGATGCGCTTCGTTCCGAACATCGTTCGGATAGCGTAGGTACCCGCTTCGTGCGCGTTCGTCGCGAGGACCGCGGCGGGCAGTGACCCTGTTCCCGCCGGACCATGGGAGGACCCGATGACCAGCCCGTTCAGGCGCGTCAAGTCGGTCGAGCAATCGATCACCGACACCGACGAACCAGACACCAAACTCCGTAAAGACCTCACCTCGTGGGATCTCACCGTTTTCGGTGTGGCCGTCGTGGTCGGTGCCGGAATCTTCACCCTCACCGCGCGCACCGCGGGCAACCTGGCCGGACCGTCGGTCTCGCTCGCGTTCGTCCTCGCTGCGATCGCGTGCGCGCTCGCAGCGCTCTGCTACGCCGAGTTCGCCTCGACCGTGCCCGTGGCCGGCAGTGCGTACACCTTCACGTTCGCGACGTTCGGCGAGTTCATCGCATGGATCATCGGCTGGGACCTCATTCTCGAGTTCGCCCTGGCCGCCTCGGTGGTCGCCAAGGGATGGTCGCTCTACCTCGGGAACATCATCGGCACGTCGGCGTCGATACAGATCAGCGATTCGATCAGTTTCGACTGGGGTGCGGTCCTGCTGATCGCGGTCCTGACAGTGCTGCTGGCCCTGGGTACCAAGTTGTCGTCGCGAGTGTCGCTGGTCATCACCACGATCAAGGTGTTCGTCGTCCTCCTGGTGATCGTCGTCGGCGCCTTCTACATCTCCGCGGAGAACTACGACCCCTTCGTCCCGCCTGCCGCCCCGCCCGCCGAGGGTGAGTCGGGTCTGCATCAGACGCTGTTCTCGGCGCTCACCGGTGCCGAGGGAAGCACATTCGGGTGGTACGGCCTTCTCGCCGCCGCGTCGCTCGTGTTCTTCGCCTTCATCGGTTTCGACGTCGTGGCCACCACCGCGGAGGAGACCAAGAACCCGCAGAAGGCGATGCCGCGTGGCATCCTCGGGTCGCTGGCGATCGTGACCGTTCTGTATGTGGGCGTCAGCCTCGTCGTGTCGGGCATGGTGCGCTACCCGGAGTTGGCCGACCAGACGGACCCGGCGACCGGGGAGGTGACCGGTTCGACCCTGACCACCGCCTTCGAGTACCACGGCGTGACGTGGGCGGGCTGGGTCATCGATTTCGGTGCCCTCGCCGGTCTGACAACGGTGGTGATGGTGCTGATGCTCGGTCAGACCCGCGTCGGATTCGCCATGGCACGCGACGGATTGCTGCCCCGGTCGCTCGCGCACACCGGCAAGCGGGGGACACCGGTGCGGTTCACCATCCTCGTCGGCGTCGTGTCGGGTGTGCTGGCGGCCTTCTTCCCGATGGGGACCTTGGAAGAGATGGTCAACATCGGCACGCTCTTCGCGTTCGTGTTGGTGAGTGTCGGAGTGATCGTGCTGCGCCGGACGCGGCCCGATCTCGAGCGCGGCTTCCGCGTACCGCTCGTTCCGCTGGTGCCGATCCTGTCGATCCTCGCGTGCCTGTGGCTGATGCTGAATCTCTCGGTGGAGACCTGGATTCGATTCGTGGTGTGGATGGTCCTCGGTGTGGTCCTGTATTTCGCCTACGGGTACCGCAAGTCGGTCTTCGCGCGACGCGAACGCGGCGAGCTCATCGGGCAGACCGCCGGGTCTGCCGGCGGGGAGCCCGCCGCCGAGGACGGTCCGTCCCGCGACGCCTGAGCTCCGACGCCCCTGCCCCTCGGAACCGCCAGGTCGTTCCGATAGCCTGGATCGAACGCATACGCGCCTGCATCGCCGGGCGCCCGACGCGAACGACAAGGGGATCAGATGACGACTGCTCAGGACGAGCTGAAGGCCGACAGCCGCAACGGAATCGACTACAAGGTGGCCGACCTGTCCCTCGCGGACTTCGGCCGCAAGGAGATCGAGCTCGCCGAGCACGAGATGCCCGGACTCATGGCACTGCGTCGCGAGTACGCAGACGTGTTGCCGCTGAAGGGTGCTCGCATCTCCGGCTCGCTGCACATGACCGTGCAGACCGCCGTTCTCATCGAGACCCTGACCGCGCTCGGTGCGGAGGTCCGCTGGGCGTCGTGCAACATCTTCTCCACCCAGGACCACGCCGCCGCGGCGATCGTGGTCGGCCCCAACGGCACCCCGGAGGAGCCGAAGGGTGTACCGGTCTTCGCCTGGAAGGGCGAGACCCTGGAGGAGTACTGGTGGGCGGCCGAGGAGATGCTGACCTGGCCCGGTGAGCCGGCGAACATGATCCTCGACGACGGCGGTGACGCGACGATGCTCGTGTTGCGCGGCGCCGAGTTCGAGAAGGCCGGCGTGGTCCCGCCCGCGGAAGACGATCACCCGGCCGAGTACAAGGTGTTCCTCGAACTGCTGCGCAAGCGATTCGAGACCGACAAGGGCAAGTGGACCGCGATCTCCGAATCGGTCCAGGGAGTCACCGAGGAGACCACCACAGGCGTCCTGCGGTTGTACCAGTTCGCCGCCGCCGGCGACCTCGCGTTCCCCGCGATCAACGTCAACGACTCGGTCACCAAGTCGAAGTTCGACAACAAGTACGGCACCCGTCACTCGCTGATCGACGGCATCAACCGCGGTACCGATGTTCTCATCGGCGGCAAGAAGGTGCTGATCTGCGGCTACGGCGACGTGGGCAAGGGATGCGCCGAGTCGCTCGCCGGCCAGGGCGCCCGTGTCCAGGTCACCGAGATCGACCCGATCAACGCGCTGCAGGCGCTCATGGACGGCTTCGACGTCGTCACCGTCGAGGATGCGATCGGCAACGCCGACATCGTCATCACCTCGACCGGCAACCTCGGCATCATCACCCTCGAGCACATGCGAGCGATGAAGCACCAGGCGATCCTCGGCAACATCGGTCACTTCGACAACGAGATCGACATGGCCGGACTCGAGCGGTCGGGCGCCAAGCGCATCACCGTCAAGCCGCAGGTCGATCAGTGGATCTTCGAGAACGGCAAGTCGATCATCGTGCTGTCCGAGGGGCGACTGCTCAACCTCGGCAACGCGACCGGCCATCCGTCGTTCGTGATGAGCAACAGCTTCTCGAATCAGGTCATCGCCCAGATCGAGCTGTGGACCAAGAACGACGAATACGACAACGAGGTCTACCGACTGCCCAAGCATCTCGACGAGAAGGTCGCGCGGATCCACGTCGAGGCGCTCGGCGGCAAGCTCACCAAGCTCACCAAGGAGCAGGCCGAGTACATCAACGTCGACGTCGAGGGTCCGTACAAGCCCGAGCACTACCGCTACTGATTTAGTAGCTAGAAAGGGAGCCCCACCGTGCCGGTGGGGCTCCCTTTTTCGGTTCGGTGCCGACAACCGAGGCGGCGATCGAGGTGCCGGTGATCAGGTACCGATGATTCAGGCGCCGATGTCGGGTTCGGCGTCGGGGCAGTAGATCCACGAACCCTGCTCCTTGAGGAACCGCTCCCGCGACTTCTCCGAAGCCGTTCTCTCCGTGCCCTTCTCGAGGTGGGATACGACCTCGGACTGGGCGACGTCGCCGTCGAAGACCGTGTCGAGGAACCCGTCGAGGACGATGTCTCCGCCGTCCGAGGGCGGTGCACCGGTGATCCGGTCCCGAGACTGGGTGCACACCGCGGCGCGCATTCGGCCGACGTCGCGCGCGTTGCGGGCGGTGATGTAGGCGAGGAGGGCCGCGCGGATCTCCGTCAGCGCGGCGGAATCGGCCGACTCCGGCTCCGACCCGGTCCCGCTCGGGGACGGGTCGCTCGACGTCGAGGTCGGGTCCGACGACCGGGTCGACGCACCGGCGACCACGGAGTCGTCCGACGTCGACCTGGTCACGACGACGGTCACCACCAGTGCGATCACCGCCACCACCGCGACGCCGCCGAGCACCCACGCGACGATCACGCCGGTGTTGCGGGGAGGCCGCGGCGGAGGCCCGGGCGGGCCGCCGAAGCCAGGGCCCCCGGGCCCCTGCGGGCCGTACTGTCCGGGAACGAACGGGGGACGGCCATACGAGACGCCGGGAGGCGGCACCGGTCCGCGGACGGGTGGGCCGTACCCACCGGGTCCCGGTGGACCGGGGTGGCGACGTCTGAAGCCCTGCTGACCCGGACCCTGCTGACCCGGCCCCTGCCGCCCGGGGCCTCGCGGACCGTACGGCGGCGGTCCGCCACCGGGTGGAGGTGGCTGATAGGTCATCGAACGCCTTCCGAAATCGTTGGCCCAAGGCTATCGAAACGGTGCGGCGAGAGCATCGAACGTGTCATTCGGTCGGTGCCGTCCGGCCGGTGCCGAGATCATCGGCCAAGTCGTCGATGTTCTCTCCGTCGAACCGGTACCAGGGCGACATCCAGGCGGAGTCGGCGAGCTCGCGGTAGACGGCGTCGACGCGGCGCTGGAGTGCATCGTCGCGCTCGTAGGCGTCCCGGGCGCGAGTGGCGTCCTGCTCGGCGCGCGCCGCGGCGCGGCGCATCGCCACCTCTGGTGAGACGCCGAGCAGCACCTGGCGGTCGGGGACGGGCATGCCGAATCGCCCGAACTCCAGATCGACGACCCAGCGCACCACCTCACCGCCGGCGTCCTGCCCGAGCCGCGCCGCGTTGTAGGCGGCGTTGGAAGCGACATAGCGGTCGAGGATCACGATGTCGTGGGTCTCGGTGGCGGCACGGATGTCGTCGGCCGCGCCCGCCCGGTCGAGGGCGAACAGCAAGGCCATCGCGTACACGCTGTCGCGGAGGTCGCCGTGCGAACCGTGGAGGGCTTCGGCGGCGATGTCGGCGGTCGCGGACCGGCCGTAGCGCGGAAAGGTGAATGTCGCGACCCGCAGTCCGGCCGTCGACCACCGGTCGATCAGACCGGTGACCAGAGTGTTCTTGCCGGCGCCGTCGAGTCCTTCGACGGCTATCAAATGACCCACGCGGGGGAGTCTAGGTGCGAGTGACCAATCGGGTCAGAAGGCCGGTCCCGGCGCGTCGATCACCACGGTTTCATCACGGTGATGTCACCATTGACAACATGAAGCCCCGCATCCTTGTCGTCGACGACGACGCCGCGCTCGCCGAGATGCTGACGATCGTGCTGCGCGGAGAGGGTTTCGAGCCCTTCGTGGTGGGCGACGGGACGCAGGCCCTGACCGCCGTCCGGGAGATCCGTCCGGACCTCGTGCTCCTCGACCTCATGCTGCCCGGCATGAACGGCATCGACGTGTGCCGGGTGCTGCGCGCCGATTCCGGTGTGCCGATCGTGATGCTGACCGCGAAATCCGACACCGTCGACGTCGTGCTGGGCCTCGAGTCCGGCGCCGACGACTACATGGTGAAGCCGTTCAAGCCGAAGGAACTGGTGGCCCGGGTGCGCGCTCGACTGCGCCGGACCGACGAGGAACCAGCCGAATTGCTGTCCATCGGACCGGTGGAGATCGACGTGCCCGCGCACAAGGTCACCCGCGACGGTGTGCCGATCTCGCTGACCCCTCTCGAGTTCGACCTGCTCGTCGCCCTCGCCCGCAAACCGCGGCAGGTGTTCACGCGCGATGTCCTCCTGGAACAGGTGTGGGGATACCGGCATCCGGCGGACACTAGACTCGTCAACGTGCATGTCCAGCGGTTACGCGCCAAGGTCGAAACCGACCCGGAGAACCCCGAGGTCGTCCTGACGGTGAGGGGGGTCGGCTACAAGGCCGGCCCGCCGTGATCGGGCGATCTCGACGACGGGTCAACAGCACTCTCGGACGCTTCACCCGCACCGCCGGCGCTGTCGGACGTGCCTTCGGGCACATCTGGCGGCGCTCGCTGCAGTTGCGGGTCGTCGTGTCCACGTTGGTGCTGTCGGTCGTCGTGCTCCTGGTACTCGGATTCGTGTTGGTCTCTCAGATCACCGACCGGTTGCTCGACGTGAAGCTGGCGGCGGCGACCGAGGAGATCGACCGCGCCCGCATATCCGTGGAGCGTGATCTCTCGAGCGGCGCGGGGAACATGTCGGTACAGAACCGCCTGCGCCAGACTCGATCACTGCTCACCGACCGGGATGCCGACACCGGCCAGGCGTCGGGCACTGTCGGCGCGTTCGACACCGTGCTGCTGGTGCCGGGCGGCTCGGACAACGGCGTCGCCAGCGGCGTCGGGCCGACCGCGGAGGTGCCGTCGAACCTGCGCGACATGGTGCGCGGCGGGCAGGTGGCCTATCAGTACACCCAGGTTCCCGACGGCACCGGCGGGCGGGCGCCCGCGCTGATCGTCGGCACGCCGACCAATGCGTCGGTCCCGGGCTTGGAGCTGTATCTGGTGTTCCCGCTGACCGCCGAGCAGAACACCCTCGACCTCGTCCGCGGGACGTTGCTGACGGGCGGCATCGTGCTGCTCGGGCTCCTCGCCGCGATCGCCTGGCTGGTCTCGCGGCAGGTCGTCATCCCGGTGCGTTCGGCCTCCCGGATCGCGGTGCGCTTCGCCGACGGGCGGCTCAAGGAACGAATGCCGGTTCGCGGCGAGGACGACATGGCACGCCTGGCCATGTCGTTCAACGACATGGCCGAGAGCCTGTCCAAGCAGATCACCCACCTCGAGGAGTTCGGCGGTCTGCAGCGCCAGTTCACCTCCGACGTCAGTCACGAGCTGCGCACCCCGCTGACGACGGTGCGGATGGCCTCCGACGTGCTCTACGAGGGCCGAGACGAACTCGACCCGGTCCGTAAGCGCTCGGTGGAGCTGCTCGACAAGGAACTCGATCGATTCGAGACGCTGCTCAACGAGCTGCTCGAGATCTCCCGCCACGACGCCGGTATGGCCGAACTGGCCGCCGAGCGAATGGACATGGCGATCCCGATCGACGGTGCGTTGGCCACGGTCGGCCATCTCGCCGAGGAGACCGGCACCGAGCTCATCCTCGACCTCCCGGCCGAACCGGTCCTGGCCGAGATCGACCCGCGTCGCGTCGAGCGCATCCTGCGCAACCTACTTGCCAACGCCATCGACCACGGTGAGCGGAAACCGGTCACGCTCACCATGCGTTCGGATGGTGACGCGGTGGCGATCACCGTGCGCGACCAGGGCATCGGCCTGCGTCCGGGGGAGGAGAAGCTGGTGTTCAACCGATTCTGGCGTTCCGACCCGTCCCGGTTCCGACGCTCGGGCGGTACCGGGCTCGGGTTGGCCATCAGCATCGAGGACGCGCGCCTGCATCAGGGTCGGCTCGAGGCGTGGGGCGAGCCGGGCAAGGGTGCGTGCTTCCGGTTGACCCTGCCGCTCGTGCGGGGTCACAAGGTCCTCGGCTCGCCGTTGCCCCTGAAGTCGGTGGGCACTGTGCAACGCACGTCCACCCCGAAGACCACCGGGCGCGCTCCGGCGGGGCCAGGAGTGGGTGCCGAATGACCCGGTCATCGCGCGGAGTTCTCGCGGTGGCACTGGCCGTCGCGGCGCTGCTCCTGGTCGCCGCATGCGGTGCGATCCCCAACGACTCCTCACCGCAGCCCATCAAGTCGTTCGAGCGGGAGGGCGCGACCAACGCGGTCCCGGTGCCACAGTCCGACATGGATCCCGAGGCGCTGGTCCGGGCCTTCCTCAAGTCCACCGTCGACCCCGAGTCGGCGCATCGCGCGGCACGGGCGTTTCTCACCCCGGTCGCGTCCCAGCAGTGGGACGACCGCGGGGATGCGCTGATCGTCGACGAGATCAACACCTTCGTCGACCAGCGCAACGAGGACTCGGTGCGGATGCGGTTGATCGGCGACAACGTCGGGACCCTCAAGTCCGACGGCCAGCTGCTGCCCGCCTCGGGGCGGGTGGAGACCAGCATCAGCCTCACGCGCTCGGGCGACCAGTGGCGGATCGACGGGCCGCTGCCGACCGGCACGATGATCGACCGCGACCAGTTCGACAACACCTACCGCCCGGTGTCGCTGTACTTCAGCGACCGCACGGGGCGCCGGCTGGTGCCCGACCCGCGCTGGCTCTACGCCGGACAGGCCACCGACCCGACCGTCCTGGTGAACCGGCTGATCGCCGGTCCCGCAACGGATCTCGCGGCGGCCGTGGACAGCGGCTTCCCCAACGACGCCGCACTGCGGGGCCCGGTGGTGGGCTTGGCCGGCGGCGGGGTGCGGGTGGACCTCGACGGCATCGGGAGCGCGCCGGCCCGCGACCGGACCGTGCTCGCGGCACAGATCATCTGGACCCTTGACGGCGCGGACATCTCCGGGCCGTATGTCATCGACGCCGACGGCGCCCCGCTGGCCGCCGAGCGCGCCTCGGGCTGGCAGACCGCCGACGTGCGCGCCTTCGACCCGAACTCCGTACCGACGACCGACGTCGGGCTCAACATCGTCGCCGGCGGGGCCCTGCGCGCGGTGACCGACACCGCGACCGTGGCCGTCCAGGGACCGTTGGGGGCCGCACGCGACGTGCGTTCGGCGACCATCTCAGACACCGGCGTACGGGTTGCCGCGGTCCGTGGCCCGTCCGGTCCCGACCGTAGGCTCGAGCTGGTGATCGGCGACTACGGCGGCGACGTCGGGCCGATCGTCGGTGGCTCCTCCATCACCCGGCCGTCGTTCGGTTCCGACGAGAACACCGTCTGGGTCGTCGTCGACGGCAGGCCGGTCCAGTGGCAACGCGACGACGACGGCACCCAGACGGTGCCCGTCGAGGCGTCGTCGATCCCGACGGTGGCGCGCGGGGCGATCACCGAGATGCAGGTGGCACCGGACGGTGTGCGAGCCGCGCTGGTGGTCGGCGGCCAGATCGTCTTCGCCGTCCTGTCGACCAACGCCGAGGGCCAGGTGTCGCTGACGAGCCCGCGGATCGCGGCCTACAACATCGGCAATCGCGCGGTCTCGGTGGACTGGGCGTCGCCGACGACGCTGATGATCGCGCGGGAGGCGCCGGAATCGCCCGTCGTGCAGCTGTCGATCGACGGCACCCCGGCGGTGGGTTTGCTGAGCGGGAACGTGTCGCCGCCGGTGCGCGCGGTGGTCGCCAACACGTCCACGATCTACGTCGGCGATCAACGTGGGGTGCTCCGGCTCGGCAGCAGCAACGGACAACCCGACCAGTACTGGACCGAGGTCGAGCCGGCGATGATCGAGGGCGCGATCCCGGTCCTGCCCTGAGGCGCAGGTCGCCCCAGCGTGGATCCATGTCAGGTGGCGCTCCTGTCGCGCCGACGCGAGTCAGGCCGCCGCCAGCACGACGACGGCCACGACGTCGAACCCGTTCTCGGACAGCACGCGCACGGACTCGGCCGCGGTCGCGCCGGTGGTCAGCACGTCGTCGACCAGGATGGCGGCGGCCCCGCGGGTGGGTGCGACGCCCGCGCGCAGCCGCACGGCGCCGCGGAGATTGCGGGCGCGCTCCCGGGCGTCGAGTCCGGCGGAGTCCCGTGCCGTCGCCGAGGTCCTCAGCAGCGGTGCCACCTGTACGCGTCGGCCGAGCGCCGGTGCCGCATGCGTCGCCACCGAGGTGACCGGGTCTCCACCGCGGCGTCGGGCGGTCATGCGGCGCGTCGGGGCCGGGATCAACAGCATCCGGTCGGCGTCGGGCAGCTCGCCCCAGCCGGCGAGCACGCGGATACCGCGTGCGAGTGCGGCGCCGAGTGGCCGCGCGAGATCGCGCCGGTCGTGTTCCTTGATCGCGATGATCGCCTGCCGGTACGGACCGCGGTACCGGCCCAGCGCCCACACCGCGACGCCCGCCTCCACCCGCGGATGGGCGGCGACCGGCACGTCGGACAACGCCGCCTCGCACCGCCGACACCACCCGGATCCCGGGCGTCCGCACCCGCCGCAGAGCACGGGGAACACCAGATCGGCACCCGCGTCGAAGACCTCCCGCCGCCATGTCACGCGCCGACGGTAGAACACCTCGCAACGGTGTGACGGGATCCCGGCTCGGGTGTGGACAACCGGCGCCGGGGCTCGGCCGGAGCACGAAACCGTCGCCGATCCGGATCGACTGAGACCCGGCGACCCCGATCGTCCCGACATGCCGACGCGGCACCGGCAAAACGTGGCCGATACCGGAACTTGCGGCTACGGTCGGGGGTACAGCAGGTTGCCGGTGGCCCTCGAGGCCGGTGCCGGCCACGACCGCTTCTGCCGGAGGTGATGCCCCTGTCGCCAGAGTGTCAGCTGTCAGCTGACATGGACACATCCTCGATGCCGTTCGAATCATCAGTGCGACAACAGATCACGATGGTTCAACCGGTTTCGGGACAATTCAGGAGGTAGTTGAATGTCCACAGTCATCCACCGCAAAGGCCAGCGCGAACCGAAAACCGCCGACCCACGACCGACCGTGGAGGAGGGCCTCGCGCCCGACCGCCGGCAAGCCGAGAACGATTCCTACGACCCAGAGTTCGCCTTCGTCCGCCCACCGGGAACGAAGGAATCCGACGATCCAGCCGAACCAACAGCGAAGGTCGTGTTCAGCGGCCGCAACGTCGAGATCCCCGACCACTACCGCATCTACGTCGGTGACAAGCTCGCTCGCCTCGAGCGATTCGATCCGACCATCTACCGATTCGACGTCGAGCTGAACCACGAACGCAACCGGAGACAGTCCAAGGTCTGTCAGCAGGTGGAGATCACCGCGACGGGCAAGGGGCCGATCGTGCGAGCGCAGGCCTGTGGCGAGAACTTCTACGCCGCGCTCGAGCACGCGCTGGACAAGGTCGAATCCCGACTACGACGGGTCAAGGACCGGCGGCGTGTCCACCACGGCAACCGCCGGCCGCTCTCGGTCGCCGAAGCCACCGAGATCGGTGCCCCGCCCCTGCGCGACAATCAGCTCTCGGTCGACGGCTTCGTCGGTGATCCCGGGGCCGATTCCGCACGTGCCGCCGATCAGTGGGACGACGGCGTGGAGGATCACACGCCAGGTCAGATCGTCCGCGTGAAGGAACACACCGCGGTACCGATGACCGTCGACGACGCGCTCTACGAGATGGAGCTGGTCGGTCACGACTTCTTCCTGTTCCACGACAAGGAGACCGACAAGGCGTCCGTGGTCTACCGCAGACACGCCTTCGACTACGGGCTCATCAGGTTGACGTGAACCCCGGGCGGGCACCCGTCGGCGGTCACCCGGTGGGCATCCGACGTCCACCTCGTCGACCCAGCTGACGGTCCGATCAGGGTCTGCTCAGCTCACATCGCTACCATGGGATCCGGTCTGTGCGTTCGCGCGGGCCGGATTCCGTGTGTTTTCTACAGGTGAGGGACTCGATCCACGGTGCTGAACAAGCTGTTGCGTGTCGGCGAAGGCCGCATGGTCAAGCGACTCGATGCGATCGCATCGCACGTCGAGACGCTGTCCGATGACGTCGAGGCGTTGACCGACGCCGAGTTGCGTGCCAAGACAGACGAGTTCAAGGAGCGGATCGCCGACGGGGCGTCGCTCGACGAGCTTCTGCCCGAGGCGTTCGCGGTGGCCCGCGAGGCCGCGTGGCGAGTCCTGGACCAGAAGCACTTCCACGTCCAGATCATGGGTGGCGCGGCGCTGCACTACGGAAACATCGCCGAGATGAAGACCGGTGAGGGCAAGACGCTCACCTGTGTGCTCCCGGCGTACCTGAACGCACTCGCCGGGGACGGCGTCCACGTCGTCACCGTCAACGACTACCTGGCCAAACGTGACTCCGAGTGGATGGGTCGCGTGCACCGGTTCCTGGGTCTGGACACCGCGGTGATCCTGACCGGCATGAGTTCGGCCGCACGTCGCGAGGCCTACGCCGCCGACATCACCTACGGCACGAACAACGAGTTCGGCTTCGACTACCTGCGCGACAACATGGCGCATTCCCTCGAGGACCTCGTCCAGCGCGGCCACGCCTTCGCGATCGTCGACGAGGTCGACTCGATCCTGGTCGACGAGGCCCGCACGCCGCTGATCATCTCCGGCCCGGCCGAGGGGTCGAGCAAGTGGTACACCGAGTTCGCCCGGATCGCACCGCTCCTCGAGCGCGATGTGCACTACGAGGTGGACATCAAGAAGAAGACGGTCGGCGTCCACGAGGCCGGCGTCGAGTTCGTCGAGGATCGCCTCGGCATCGACAATCTGTACGAGGCCGCCAATTCGCCCCTGGTCAGCTATCTGAACAACGCGATCAAGGTCAAGGAGCTGTTCCAGCGCGACAAGGACTACATCGTCCGCAACGGCAACGTGATGATCGTCGACGAGTTCACCGGCCGTGTGCTCGACGGGCGTCGCTTCAACGAGGGCCTGCATCAGGCCATCGAGGCGAAGGAGGGCGTCGAGATCAAGGCCGAGAACCAGACGCTGGCCACGATCACGCTGCAGAACTACTTCCGCCTCTACGAGAAGCTGGCCGGCATGACCGGTACCGCCGAGACCGAGGCCGCCGAGTTCGACCAGATCTACAAGCTCGGGGTGCTGCCGATCCCGACGAACAAGCCGATGATCCGCAAGGACCAGGGTGACCTGATCTACAAGACCGAAGAGGCGAAGTTCGCCGCCGTGGTCGACGACGTCACCGAGCGCCATGAGGCGGGCCAGCCCGTCCTGATCGGTACGACGAGCGTCGAACGTTCGGAGTACCTGTCACGCCAGCTCAAGAAGCGCGAGGTGCCGCACAGCGTCCTGAACGCGAAGTTCCACGAGCAGGAAGCGCAGATCATCGCCGAGGCGGGTCGGCTCGGTGCGGTGACCGTGGCCACCAACATGGCCGGTCGCGGCACCGACGTGGTGCTCGGCGGCAACCCCGACATCATCGCCGACACCCGGCTGCGCAAGGCCGGACTCGACCCGGTCCACACCCCGGACGAGTACGAGGCGGCGTGGGACGAGGCCATCGAGGTCGCCCGCAACGATGCCGCGAAGGACGCCGAGAAGGTCCGCGCGGCGGGCGGGCTCTACGTGCTCGGCACCGAACGCCACGAGTCGCGCCGTATCGACAACCAGCTGCGCGGTCGCTCCGGCCGTCAGGGCGACCCGGGCGAGTCACGGTTCTACCTGTCGGTCGCCGACGAACTCATGCGCCGGTTCAACGGCGGCGCGCTCGAGGCGATCATGAACCGCCTTCCCGACGACGTGCCCATCGAGGCCAAGATGGTCACCAAGGCCATCCGCAGCGCTCAGACGCAGGTCGAGCAGCAGAACTTCGAGATGCGCAAGAACGTGCTCAAGTACGACGAGGTGATGAACGAGCAGCGCAAGGTCATCTACGCCGAGCGCCGCACGATCCTCGAGGGCGAGGATCACCACGAGCAGGTCAAGGAGATGGTCTCCGACGTCGTCGGAGCCTACGTCGACGGCGCGACGGCCGAGGGCTACGCCGAGGACTGGGATCTCGACGAGCTGTGGTCCGCTCTGCGCGCGCTGTATCCGATCGAACTCGAGCCGAAAGATGTCGTCGGCGAGTCCGAATACGGTGAGCGCGATGACATCTCGGCCGAAGAGTTGCGGGAGAGGCTCGTCGCCGACGCGCGCGCCGCCTACGACGCCCGTGAGAAGCAGATCGACTCGATCGCCGGTGAGGGTGCGATGCGCCAGCTCGAGCGCAGCGTGCTGCTGAGCGTGCTCGACCGCAAGTGGCGAGACCACCTGTACGAGATGGACTACCTGCGCGAGGGCATCCACCTGCGTTCGATGGCCCAGCGCGACCCGGTCGTCGAGTACCAGCGCGAGGGCTTCGACATGTTCCACGGCATGCTCGAGGGCCTGAAGGAAGAAGCGCTGACCATCCTGTTCAACGCGCAGGTGCAGACCGAGCAGCCGGCCCAGCAGCAACCGCTCCCGAGCGCGGCGGATCTGCGAGCGGCAGTCGGCGCGGGCGCCCCGGCGCCCGTCCCCGCGGCCCCGGTCGCGGACTCGGGTGCGCAGGCCCCGGCCGCCCTGCGGGCTCCGTCCCAGTCCGGTGACCCGGCGGTCACGTACTCCGGTCCGGGGGAGGGCGGCGGTACGGTCGTCCATTCCGAGGAAGAAGAGCTCTCGGGCGCGGCGGAATCCGCCAGCCGCCGTGAGCGTCGCGCCGCGGCCCGCGCGAAGGGGGCACGGCCCAAGCCCCCGAAGTCGAAGAAACAGCGCCGCTGACGAGCAGTCGGCCGCCGGTGGCCGGTCCCGGATTCTCCGAGGGTCGACCGCCGGCGGTTTTTTTTCGTACTTGATGGAACCGGGACGACGCCTGGTGCGTCCAATCCCCATGCGTCCACTCCTCACGGGTCCTGAACTCGCCCACACAGGCACATCCGGGCCACACGAGCCCCGGCCGATGCAGACACCGCGGGTCCGGGTTCGTCCGGCCCCGCCGTACGAGCCCGACGGTCCGGTGGTGACGGCAGTCCGCACGGTTGCCCATGTCCCCTCGCCCCGTCCGTATCCGGCAGCCGCCCCCAGCACGACGTCGGCACGCAAGACCGCGTCGGCCGCCGCCGAGGCTCGCCGCTTCACCGTGGCGGTGTCCCGGGTGCTCTTCGAGGTGCTCGACCGACGCCGCTCGATCGCCCACCTCGGCGATGTCGTGGCGCCGGCGGTCGCCGACCAGATCGCGGCGCTCGTGCGGCACGACGCCTTCCGCATTCCCGAGGCACCCGGCCCCGGCACATCCGGGACCGGCCCGGCGCCCTCGACGACGCAGGTCCCGACCGGGAACGTGCTGCGGCGGGTGCATGTCCAGTTGTGCGATCCCAGCGCTGCCGAGGTGTTCGGGTCATATGAGGGCGGGGGACGGACCC
Organism: Gordonia sp. HS-NH1; assembly: GCF_001418765.1. Taxonomy (NCBI): domain Bacteria; kingdom Bacillati; phylum Actinomycetota; class Actinomycetes; order Mycobacteriales; family Gordoniaceae; genus Gordonia; species Gordonia sp. HS-NH1. The sequence continues at coordinate 105,591 of NZ_LIYC01000011.1, read as the reverse complement.
GGGCGTTCGCCGGACGCATCGAGCGCAAGCCGATCCGGGTTCGAGGTGCTATGCCCGCGGGCCGGCGCTCACTGGTTCGCGTCGAGTACCGCTGGCAGCTGGTCGCGCTCGAGTTCGGCTGACAGTGCGCGTGGCCGAACGTTCATCGCGCGGCCATCGCGCTGCGCCGACCACGAAACCCAGCATCGGCGATTAGGATCGGCGACGTGGTCACCCGTCTGTCGCCCCGCGACGCGATGTACTACTTCCTCGACGATTCGCGTTCGACGACCCACCTCGGGGCATTGCTGATCGTCGATCCCGTGGCCGAGCGCGACACCGCGGGCGGTCCCGAGCCGTCCGGCCATGCGGCGCGCGAGTCGATGTTCGACTACTCGCGTCTGGTGTCGCTGGTGGAGAACCGTCTGCAGCTCATCCCGCGGTACCGCCAGACGGTTCGCGAGGTGACCCTCGGACTCGCACGCCCGGTCTGGGTCGACGACCGCGACTTCGACATCAACTTCCACATCCGTCGTGCCGGCCTGCCCCGTCGAGGTGAGAGTGTCGACCTCGACGACTTGGTCGCCCGCGTGATGTCCCGGCCCCTCGACCGCACCCGACCGCTGTGGGAGATGTACCTCATCGAGGGTCTCGCCGACGGCCGGCTGGCGATCCTCACCAAGTCGCACCGATGCCTCATCGACGAGCACGGGAGTCGCGAGATCAGCGAGGTCATCTGCGACGGCGCCGAGGCGGCCGAGCCGCTGCCCGAGGAGTTGTGGATGCCCGGGTCGCCACCGGGGGGCACCAACCTCGTCGTCGGCGCGCTGGCCGAGGCGCTCGCGCGGCCGGGCGACCTGGTGGACACGATGCTGCACGGCAACGGGATCGTGTCCGAGATGCGCGCCGCGATGGGCACGACCGTGCGACGCGTCGGAGATGTGGTGTCGCAGCTGAGCGACTCCGCACCGCGCAGCCCGCTGAACAATCCGGGCACGACGACCCGGTCCATCACGACCGCCCGGTTGCCGCGTCGTGGATGTGCGAAGGTCGCCGAACACCACGGGTGCACGATCAACGACGTCGAACTCGCGATCATCTCCGGGGTCATGCGCAAGTGGATGCTGTCGTTCGATCCGGCGGAGGTACCCGCCGACACGGTGCGCGTGGTGGTCCCGTTGTCCGCGCGCGATCCGGGAGTGGAGCGCACCGCCGAGCCCGAACCCGGGTGGATCGGCGTGGGCAAGCCGAGTTTCGTGACGGATCTGCCGGTGGGAGAGAGCAATCCGGTGGTTCGGCTGTCCCAGGTGGCGGGACTGGCGGATCGGTACGCGCAGTCGTCACGACGGATGACCCTCGGCCCGAGTCCGTTGTTCCCGGAGCTCGGTGCGGTGCCCTTCCCGGAGTTCAGTTCGCGGGCGTTCCGGTCGCTGAACAGTCGTGCCTACAACGTGCCGGTGGCGATGAGCACCGCCCCCGTCCCGGACCGGTTCGTCCTCGGCGCACCGGTGTCGCAGATGTTCTCGATCCCCACCCTCGTGTCGCAGCGTGCACTGGCGATCAGCATCGTCGAGTACCGTGACCAACTGCACTTCGCCTTCGTCGCCGACCGCGGTGTCATCGCCGATCTGCCGGCGATGGCCGATTACGTGTACGAGTCCTACGAAGAGCTGACCCAGCCCTACCGCGAGCCGACAGGAGCAATCGACGAATGAGGGTGTACCTGCCGGCGACGTTGGCGATGGTGTCGCGACTGACCACTGACGGCGAGTTCCGTCCGCTCGGTGGTACCGGCTTCGCGCTGACGCCCGCGCTCCGGGAGGCCTTCGTGTCCGGGGACGACGAGGAGCTGTCCGAGGTCGCGTTGCGCGAGGCCGCGCGGGCATCGCTGCGCCTGCTCGCCGGGGAGGCGCCGGAGCCGGGCGATGTGGATGCCGACGCCGATCTCGCCGCCGACGAGGCGGTCACCTCGCCGGGGGACACCCCGCGCCTGCCGCCGCGACGGGTGGTCGTCGCGGCCGATGTCGAGGACGTGACACCGCGTCCCGATCTCGACGACGCGGTGGTCAAGGTCTCCGGTGCCGTACCGCTGTCGGCGATCGCGTCCGTTCACGTCGACGTCGCCGAGGCGGAGCCGAAGGTTCGGGCCGCGGTCGTGGTGATCGACGCCGCCGACATGGGTGACCTCGATGCCGAACTCGCCGTCGGTGACGTCGAGGACTTCGACCTCGCGTGGTACGCCACCCAGGAGCTGCCTTTCCTCCTCGAACTGCTCTGAGCCGGCACGCCAACCTACGGTTCCGTAGGTTACTGTGTGTCCGACACGCTCCCGACGTCGAAGGCGGTTAGTGAGATGGGCTTGCTCGAGCGATTCGAGGAACCGGTTTCGGGGGTCGCGGCCCGCAGCCGCGGCGCGCAATGGGCGCGAGCCGCGCTCACCCGGATCACGACGCCGCTGCTTCCCGACGACTACCTCCACCTGGCGAATCCGCTGTGGTCGGCCCGCGAACTGCGCGGCAAGGTCGTCTCGGTGACCCGGGAGACCGAGGACACCGCGACGATCCGCATCCGGCCGGGATGGGGCTTCTCCTTCGACTACGTGCCCGGACAGTACGTCGGCATCGGCGTGCTGATGGAGGGTCGCTGGGCATGGCGGTCCTATTCCCTCACCTCGACCCCCGATTCGTCGGCGAACGACAAGACGATCTCGATCACGGTCAAGGCGATGCCCGAGGGATTTCTGTCGAGCCACCTGGTCAACGGCCTGACGCCCGGTACGGTCGTTCGTCTCGCCGCACCTCGCGGCGAGTTCGTACTGCCCGACCCGCTGCCGGAGAAGGTCCTCTTCGTGACCGCGGGAAGTGGTCTCACGCCGATCATCTCGATGCTGCGCACCGTCCGGCACCGGGGCCAGCACACCGACATCCGGCTCATCCACTCGACGCCGACTCCGGCCGACCTGCTGTTCGCCGACGAGCTCGGTGGCCTGGCGGCCGACGGCATCGTCGACCTGCACGTGCAGTACACGCGCTCGGACGGGCAGATCACGCCGGAGGTCCTGCCGTCCCTCTGCGCGGACTGGCGCGAGCGCCAGACCTGGGCGTGCGGACCCGCCGGGTTCCTGGACGGCTTGCAGCGCCTGTACTCGGAGGCCCATCTGGCCGAACGCCTGCACATCGAGCGGTTCGCGCTCGAACGCGGCGTCGTCGGGGCCCAGGGCGGCACCGTGACGTTCTCGCGGTCGGGGAAGTCGGCGGCCGTCGACGGTGCGACCACACTGCTCGAGGCGGGGGAGTCGGCGGGCGCGATCATGCCCTTCGGATGCCGGATGGGGATCTGTCAGAGCTGCGTGGTCATGCTCGACAAAGGATGTGTGCGCGATCTGCGTTCGGGCGTCGAGCATGTCGAGGGCGAACGGATCCAGACCTGCGTCAGCGCCGCGGCGGGGGATTGCACCCTCGACGTCTGACCGGGGAGTTCGTCGCGAGCCGCTCGTACCGACCGGTGACCCGGTAGGGTGAACGACGTGCGTGGCGAGAGGACACCGGCCCGTGGAAACGCCGGCGAAGGCACCCGTGAGAGCTGAGGCTTCGGTCCCCAGCCAGATCCCCGTCCTGAGTGACGGTGGGGTCACGTTGCGGCCGCATGAGCCCCGCGATCTCGATCGCATGGTGGAGCTGGCGGCAGATCCGGCCATGATGCGGTGGACCCCGATCCCGGCACCGTACAGCCGCGCGGCGGCGGAGCGGTTCGCGCTCGACTATGCGCCCCGGAGCTGGTCGGACGGAACCCGGATGCTGTGGGCCGTCGAGTTCGACGGCAGGTTCGTCGGCACCGTCGACATCGAGGGCGAGGGCCCGCTCACCCGACTCAGCTACGACCTGCACCCCGACGCCCGGGGATGGGGCGTGATGAAGCGCGCCGTCCTGCTGGCCGTGAACTACGCGTTCGGTGAGGCCGGCAAAGAGGTCGTCCGCTGGACGACGGTGGCCGGCAACATCGACGCGCTGCGGGTGGCCCATTCGTGTGGATTCCGCCTCGACGCCGCGGTACAGAACGGTGTCGAGGTCCGTGGTCACATCCGCGACGCCTGGGTGGGATCGCTCCACGCAAACGACCCGCAGCACCCGAAGACCGACTGGCGGACAGACGTTTTCGAGACCGATCGGTTCCGTCTCCGGCCGCTGGCGGAGACCGACGACCCGCGGATCCGGGAGACGCTCGACGACCCGGCATCGCGCAAGTACCTGTTCGCACGCCCCGATCCGTTGGAACTCGAGCATGCCGCCGCCGAGCGGCTCCGCAAGTGGTGGACCGCCGCGCAGGGTACGACGTGCACCTGGGCGGTGGCCGACCGCGAGACCGACGCCTATCTGGGCGACATCACGCTGCTGCACATCGACGAGGTCACCGGGGCCGAGGCCGGCTTCTACACGCATCCGGAGGCTCGGGGGAAAGGTGTTCTCGCCGAGGCATTCCCGGCTGCGGTCCGGTACGCCTTCGACAAGCTGGGCTTCCGTCGCCTCACCCTCTTCGCCGCAGACAGCAACGAGGGCAGCAAGAAGCTCGCCCGCAACGCAGGCTTCCGGGAGTTCGGCACCCAGAAGCTCGCCGCCCGATCCGCAGGCGTCTTCGAGGACCTCATCGGCTTCGAGCTGTTCCGCGACGATTACGAGGCCAACCGCAACAAGTGACGGCTCCTGCCTGAGGCCCCTTCGTCGACTGGGCGTCGTTTTTCGTTGACTGGGCGTCGATCCCCGTCGACTGTGCGTCAGTTCGCGTCGACTGGGCCTTGACCGGTCCCGCGGCCGGATGTCCCGGGCCGGCTGAGCCCCGTCGAAGCCCTCGTCACACTCACTGGACACATCGCCGTAGCTAACCTACGCTTGCGTAAGTTACGGAAACGTAGGCGTAGGCAGCGGTCACCGGCGCACCTCGAATGCGCGCGACCGACCACCGGCGAAGGGAACCACACATGGCGATCTCCGACATCCCCGAATACGCACATCTGACCGAATCCGACGTGGCCGCTCTGGGAGCGGAGCTCGACGCGATCCGCGCCGACATCGAAGCCGACCGCGGCGAGCGAGATGCGCGATACCTGCGCAACACGATTCGTTTCCAGCGCGGCCTGGAGGTCGCCGGTCGTGTTCTGCTCTTCGGCTCGACCCGTCGATCGGCGTGGTGGGCGGGTGCGTGCACGCTGGGCGTCGCCAAGATCGTGGAGAACATGGAGCTCGGGCACAACGTGATGCACGGGCAGTGGGACTGGATGAACGACCCGGAGGTGCACAGCACCACCTGGGAGTGGGACAACACCGACCCGTCGGCGCACTGGAAGCACACCCACAACTACATCCATCACAAGTACACGAACGTGCTCGGCATGGACGACGACGTGGGCTACGGTCTGCTGCGCGTCACCCGCGATCAGCGGTGGCGTCCGTTCAACTACGGAAACCTGGTCTACAACACCATTCTCGCGCTGGCCTTCCAGTACGGGGTCGCCGTGCAGCACCTCGAGCTGGGCAAGAAGCGCAAGACCCCCGAGGCGCAGGAGGAGTTCCGGCGCAATCGCAACGATGTGCTGTCGAAGATCGGCAAGCAGGTCGCCAAGGACTATCTCGCGTATCCGGCGCTGGTGAGTGCCGCCACCGGGCACAAGGTCGGGTACGGCCGCGCGTACGCCAAGGCCGCGACCGCGACCGCGCTCGGCAACGTGATCCGCAACGTGTGGAGCAACGCCGTCATCTTCTGCGGACACTTCCCCGACGGCGCGGAGAAGTTCACCAGGCAGGACATCGACAACGAGACGCAGGCCGAGTGGTACCTGCGCCAGATGCTCGGCAGCGCCAACTTCGACGCCGGATTCGCCCTCGCCTTCATGAGCGGCAACCTGTCGTACCAGATCGAGCACCACATCTTCCCGGACCTGCCCAGCAACCGGTACGCCGAGATCGCGGTGCGGGTGCGGGCACTGTGCGACAAGTACGACCTGCCCTACACCTCGGGACCGTTCCCGGTGCAGTACGCGAAGGCATGGCGGACGATCGCCAAACTGTCGCTCCCGGACAAGTACCTCTCCGCGACCGCAGACGATGCGCCCGAGACGGCGTCGGAACGTCGCTTCAAGCAGGGGCTCCCCGACGGTGCCCGACTGCAGGCGACGGTCGACGAGACGACCGGCGCCCGCCGCGGGCTGCGCTCGGCGATCGACAGCCTGCGCTCTCGTCGACGCGACAAGCTGGTCCGCTCGCTGCGCAGCCGTCCGGGCCGTGTCGATGTGTCCGAGGACAACGTCCGCCGCGACGACGAGGCCGCCTGATCCGCGCAGGTCAGACGGTTGCAGTTGTCGGACGAACCGCTTGTGCGGACGGCGAGGGCATAATGAGGCGTAATGGCAATCACTGACATCAACGAGTACGCGCACCTGACCGACGCCGACGTGGAAGCACTCGGCGCCGAGCTCGACGCGCTCCGTCGCGAGATCGAGGCGGACCGCGGGATGCGTGACGTCCGATACCTCCGGCGGACGATCTTCGCGCATCGCGCCCTCGAGGTCGCGGGTCGCGCCGCGCTGCTGGGCAGCCGCTCCCGGCCCCTCTGGCTGCTCGGTACCGGTGCCCTCGCGCTCTCGAAGATCATCGAGAACATGGAGCTCGGGCACAACGTGATGCACGGGCAGTGGGACTGGATGAACGACCCGGAGGTCCACTCGACCACCTGGGAGTGGGACATGGTGTGTGCCTCCCCGCACTGGAAGCACTCCCACAACTACATCCATCACAAGTACACCAACGTCCTCGACATGGATCACGACGTCGGGTACAAGACGTTGCGCGTCACTCGCGACGAGCCCTGGCAGCCCAAGATGCTGTTCCAGCCGCTCACCAACATCGTGCTCGCCGCGTTGTTCGAGTGGGGCATCGGCCTGCACGACCTCGACCTGAAGGACGCGCTCACCGGGAAGAAGTCCCGAGAGGTGGCTCTCCCGCAGCTGAAGGTCTTCGCACGCAAGGTCGGTAAGCAGCTGGCGAAGGACTACCTCCTGTTCCCGACGCTGTCGGGCCCGAACTTCAAGCACACGCTGACGGCGAACCTCACCGCGAATCTGATCCGCAACGTGTGGGCCTATGTGGTGATCTTCTGCGGGCATTTCCCGGACGGCGCGGAGAAGTTCACCGCGGACACGCTCGAGAACGAGACGCAGGGTCAGTGGTATCTGCGGCAGATGCTCGGCACGGCGAACTTCAACGCCGGCCCCGCCATGGCGTTCTTCAGCGGCAACCTGTGCTATCAGATCGAACACCATCTGTATCCGGACCTGCCGAGCAATCGGTACGCGGAGATCGGCGTCCGGGTGCGCGAGCTGTGTGACAAGTACGATCTCCCGTACACGACCGGATCGATTGTCGTGCAATACCTTCAGACGTTGCGCACGATCAACAAGCTCTCGCTGCCCGATTCGTTCCTACGCGCGACGCCCGACGACGCGCCGGAAACCGCGTCGGAGAAGCGTTTCGCGGGGATGACACCGCGCGCGAACGGCCTCAAGACCGCCATCCGCGAGCTGCGCGCCCGTCGACGTCGGCGCTGACGGCTCGCACCGTCAGTGCGGCTGCTGTGACTCCGGGGACCGGGGCTCCTCGACCGGGTCACCTTCGCCGCCGCTGACCGCCACCAGTAGGTGGCGCACCGCCATGGCGCGTCGGTACGAGTGACCGGTGAGCTCGTCCAGGCTGCACTCCGGGTCCGCCGGCGGGCCCAGATGGGTACAGCCCCTGGGGCATTCGGCGATGGCGGACTGCAGATCATCGAAGGCGGCGACGATGTCGTCGGGTCCGACGTGCGCGAGTCCGAAGGACCGGATGCCGGGTGTGTCGATCACCCAGCCGCGCGGGCCGGTGTCCTCGGGCAGTGCCAGTGCCACCGACTGTGTCGAGGTGTGCCGGCCCTTGCCGACTCCCGACACCACGCCGGTCGCTCGATACGCATCCGGCACAAGGCGATTGACCAGTGTCGACTTGCCCACCCCGGAATGGCCGATGAACGCGGTGATCCGGCCGCGCAACGTCGCGAGGATCTCGTCGAGCGGGTCGTCGCGACCCGCGCACACCACCGGTAGGTCGAGATCGGCGAAGGCCGCGGTGAACTCGGTCGGATCGGCGAGGTCCGACTTGGTCAGGCACAGGATGGGGGACAGGCCGCCCACATACGCCGCTGCCAGCGCGCGTTCGACGAACCCGGTGCGCGGCGGCGGATCCGCCATGGCGGTCACGATGAGGAGCTGGTCGGCGTTCGCCACGACGATCCGCTCATAGGGATCGGAGTCATCTGCGGTGCGACGCAACACAGTTCGACGATCAGCGACCCGGACGATCCGCGCCAGCGAGTCGGGACGGCCGGACAGGTCGCCCACCACGGACACGTCGTCGCCGACGACGATCGGCGTGCGCCCCAGCTCGCGAGCCCGCATGGTGACGACGCGTCGGGCCGGGTCGCCGCCGAGTACCACGCCCCAGCGGCCGCGATCGACCGACACCACCATCCCCTGCTCGGCGTCGTCATGCGAGGGCCGCTGTTTGGTGCGCGGCCTGGTGCCTTTGCCCGGACGGACCCGGACATCGGATTCGTCGTAACTCGCGGCCCGGCGACTCACCGGGAGGCCCGTTCCCGTCGGGTCATAGGCCCTCGATCATTTTCTGCCACATGGCCGGGAAGTCGGGCAGCGTCTTGCTCGTCGTCTCGATGTCGGCGACGATCACGCCGGGCGTCACGAGGCCGATGATCGCGCCCGCGGTCGCCATCCGGTGATCGGCATAGGACTCCCATGTGCCCCCGTGTAAGGGGGCGCCGGCGGTGCCGGTGATGCGGAGGCCGTCGTCGGTCTCGGCACACGTCCCACCCAGGCGGGTGATCTCCGTGGTGAGTGCGGCGAGCCGATCGGTCTCGTGCCCGCGGAGATGGGCGATCCCCGACAGCACCGACTGCCCGTCGGCCAGCGCGCACAGCGCGGCGATGGTGGGGGTGAGCTCGCCGATGTCACGGAGGTCGAGGTCGACCGCCTTGAGTACCTCGGGTCCGCGAACCGACAGCGTGCCGTCGAGATTCTCCACGGCGCAACCCATCGCGGCCAGCACGTCCGCGATCCGCGCGCCGGGTTGGGTGGTCACGGCGGGCCAGTACGGCACTCGGACGGTTCCGCCGGTCACCGCCGCCGCGGCGAGGAATGCGGCGGCGTTCGAGAGGTCGGGTTCGACCGTCCAGTCGACGGCCGCGATCGGTCCGGGTGCGACACTCCAGACATCGGGTCGCGAGGTGTCGACGACGACTCCGGCCGTCGCCAGCATGTCCACGGTCATGTCGATGTGCGGGGTCGACGGGACGGCCGGCCCGACATGCCGGACCACGACGCCGGCGTCGAACCGGGCCGCCGACAACAGGAGTCCCGACACGAACTGCGAGGACCCGGACGCGTCGATGGTGACCTCGCCGCCGGGAACGGTCCCGCTGCCGTCGACGGTGAACGGCAGCCGATCACCGTCGACGGCGACGCCGAGTCGTCGCAGTGCGTCGAGGATCGTGGTCTGTGGCCGCTCGCGCGCATGAGGGTCGCCGTCGAAGAACACCCGACCGGTGGCCAGGGCGGCGGCCGGAGGTAGGAAACGCATCACGGTCCCGGCGAGGCCGCAGTCCACCGCGGCACCGTGGAGGGGTCCGGGTACGACAGAGACGGTGGTCTCGCGGGCGGGGTCGATCCTGATCTCGGCGCCCAGTGCCTCCAGCGCGGCCAGCATCAGATCGGTGTCGCGGCTCCGGAGCGTTCCGCGGACGGTGGACGGTCCATCGGCGAGGGCGGCGAGGACGAGTGCACGGTTGGTGATCGACTTCGAACCCGGCAGCTCCACCGTCGCGTCCAGGCCGCGTCCGGCGGGCGCATCGTGTCCTCCGGTGACCGTCGGCGCGTTCCAGGAACTCATGGCGTCCAGTCTGTCATGGTGCGTGCGCGACCTCGGTCGCCGATCGACCCGGAGGCCCGGGTCCGCCGGACGTCCTGCCGCGTGCGGTGAGCGGTGTGGACGGCTATCGCGTGTCCTTGCGCAACGGGTGATCGGCGGGGATCTGGACGACGATGAGGGTGCGGCCGTCCGGATCGCTCGCGTGCATCTCGATCAGACCCCAGGGCTCGGTGCGCGGTTCGCGGGTGACGGGGACGCCGCGCTCCCGAAACTGCTCGGCGACGGCCTCGGCGTCGCGGACTTGCAGCCAGAGAACGGAATCGCTCGTCGCAGGGGGTGCGTCGGTCGCCATGTGTGTCGAGATCTCGATGAGTCCGTTGCCCGCGAAGAAGACGACGCCACCCGGATACTCGCGGTGCACCGGCAGCTCGAGCCGGTCGCGGTAGAAGGACTGCAGGCGTTCGGGATCGGCCGAGAGCAGGAGCACCCGGCTGGACAACACCTCCATCTACTGCCCCTCGGTGCTGCCGGCCGAACCGCCGAGCGCGTGGCCACGATTGACGTCGCTTCCGTGACTCGCCGCGTCGTAGGCCGCGCGTTCGCGAGCGAGTCGGTCGGTCTCGCCGATCGGTGCCGAATCGCCGAACGCGAACGCGGAATCGTGGGGCCACTCGTGCGGGAGATCGGGGTCGACGATGTCCGCATCGTCGTGTGCCGGGTCGGGATCTTGTCTGGAGGACATGGCTTCCACGATAGGCCGAACCGGAGCCCTCGCGGGGGATCCACGACCGACGTGCTTCGATGCGCGATCGTGCGGTCGTCGCAGTACAACCGCAAGGTCGCGGGCCTAGCGTTGTCCTGGTCGGGCGTCCAGCACGCGATCACCGGGAGGGATCATGACCAGCACCGAGCACCGAACCGAACACCGAGCCTTCGCCGAACCCGACGAGGTACGCACGTTCGGGCACGGCCAGATAGACATAGTCAGCGTGGGGCATTCGGACATCGGCCGGATGACCCTGCAGCCCGGCTGGAGGTGGTCGGTCGACGTCAAACCGATCGCCGGCACCGAGCTCTGCGAGGCGCCCCACTTCCAGTACCACGCCGCCGGCGTCCTGCACGTCGTGATGGCCGACGGAACCGAGTTCGACGCGGGCCCCGGGGAGATCACGTCCCTGCCCTCCGGTCACGACGCCTGGGTGGTCGGCGACGATCCCGTGGTCCTCGTCGACTTCTACGGCGCCAGCAACTACGCCAAGCAGCAGCACGGGTGACGCCCGTGCCTCGGGGGACGAAGCCGGGTCAGGACCCGCGCCGGGAGAATCCGCCTGAGGTGTAACCGTCCCAGGTGTCGAAGAGCCGCAACACCTTCGGGTCGCCGAGGCTCTTGATGTGGTCGGCCAGGTCCTTGGGCGTCGCCGGATTGGTGACGATGAACGGGTGCAGCGACGGGTCGTGTTCGGCCAGATAGCGGAGGGTGTCCGCCGGGGTGTCGGGGTCTGCGGCCGCCAGCGCGTCCCGGGGGTCGAAGGCGGCGGCACGAACGCCGTCGGCGCCGGAGAGGTCGGTTGTTCCATCGGGAGTGCCGACCACCGCGATGTCCCCGGTGTTGTGGTAATCGACCGGATCGGCGGAGACACTCCGCGTGTTCAACAGGAGGTTCAGCACGATCGCGGTGAGGGCGCCGGCGGAGATCCCTGAATGGAAGATGGTCTGGAACCAGTCGGGGAACTGGGCGTAGAGATCGAGGACGACGTTGACCGGCTCCTCACCGAGTTCGCGGTCGGTGTAGTAGATCTTGGCCTCGGTCAGCATCGCCACACCCACCGAGATGGCGACGACCAGGATGTTGGTGTTGTTGAGCTTCGCCTTGGCGAGCGTCCGGATGCCGCTGGCCGCGACCATGCCGAACAGGGCGACCCCGGCGCCGCCGAGCACCGGCAGGGGTATGCCCTCGATGACCGCTGCCATCTTCGGCAGGAGGCCGAGGACGACCAGGATGATGCCCGCGCAGGTCGCGACGTGGCGAGTCTTCACGCCGGTGATCGCGACGAGGCCGACGTTCTGGGCGAACGCCGTGTACGGGAAGGTGTTGAACACGCCGCCGAGCGCGGTGCCCAGGCCGTCGGCGCGCATGCCGTCGGCGAGCTTGCGGGGTGTGATCTTCTTGTCGACGATCTCGCCGACGGCGACGATGTCCCCGGTGGTCTCGGTCATGATCACGACGCCGACGATGATCATCGAGACGATCGCGCTGATCTCGAAGGTGGGTGCGCCGAACTGGAACGGCTGCGGGATGCCGAGCCAGGGGTACTCGCCGACCTGATCCCAGTGCGTCATCCCGAACGGGATCGAGATCAGGGTGCCGGCCGCCAGGCCGAGCAGGATCGACACCCGCCGGATCGCCGGGGGCGCGAATCGCTCGATGCCGATGATGACGGCAAGGGTGAGGAAGCCGAAGGCGATGTTCTTCGGGTCGCCGAAGTCGGGACCCGCGGCGGTGCCCCCGCCGAACCAGCCTGCCGCCACCCGCATCAGGGACACCCCGATGATGAGGATGATGGTCCCGGTGACCAGCGGCGGGAAGAAGCGGATCAGTCGTCCGACGATCGGTGCGACCGCGATCATGAACACGCCGCACGCGATCACCGAACCGTAGATGGCGGTGATGCCGTACGACGTCCCGATGGTGATCATCGGTCCGACGGCGGCGAAGGTCACACCCTGCATCAGCGGGAGGCGCACCCCGAACCGCCAGAAGCCGACCGCCTGCAGGATCGTCGCGATGCCGGCGACGAAGAGGTCGGCCATGATCAGGTGCACGATGTCGCCCTGTTGGAGCTGACCCGCGCTCACCATCGCCCCACCGACGATGAGCGGTACCGCCACCGCTCCGGCGTACATGGCCAGCACATGCTGCAGGCCGAGGGGGAAGAGACGAACGAAGGGTGGGATCTCGTCCACCGGATGCGCGGCGGTCTTCCCGTTCTTGATGACGCCCAGAACCGACATGGGTCGATTTCTACGGCTCGCAGGTTTCCGGAATTGAGCAGCCGTGTATCGGCGGCGTTTCCGGCAAGATATATCGGTGACCGCAACCGCTTCCCGCTGCAGCGCGGGCATTCTGCTCTATCGCCGGGCGCCCGCGGACCGCGCCGGCGTCGAGGTCCTCCTCGTGTTCCCCGGTGGCCCGATCTGGGCGCGCAAGCCGGATGCGGGGTCGTGGTCGTTGCCCAAGGGGCTCGTCGAACCGGGGGAGGACGAGTGGGCCGCCGCCCGGCGTGAGTATGCCGAGGAGATCGGGAGCCCGGTACCGGATGGCCGGCCGATCGAACTCGGCGAGGTGACGCTCAAGAGCGGCAAGCGGGTGATCGGTTTCGGCGTGGCGGGTGACCTCGACGTCGCGTCTGTCGTCAGCAACACGTTCGATCTGATGTGGCCGCCCCGGTCGGGCCGGATGCGGGCGTTCCCGGAGATCGATCGCGCCGAGTGGTGTTCGACCGATCTCGCGCGGACCAGGCTCAATCCCGCTCAGGTCCCGTTCGTCGACCGGCTGCTCGAGGCGCTGGCATCGTCCGGGGACGTGGCGGACTCGGGGGACCCGGCGGCCCCGGCGGACTGAGGCGACGACTCGGCGGACCGGGTGACCCCGGCGTCGCCGAGGAGGTACACGCGGGTGAGGTCCCGCCACAGGGGGAGGTGGGGATCGGTCGTCGGGTCGCGCCGGTCGATGAGGTAGGTCGTCGCCGCGCCGCGCATGCTTGTCAGGAGCAGCGGATACAGATCCGCGTAACGCGGCGACGCGGTGAGCTCGGGACCGAGGAAACCGGCCACCGCACGTCGCACGGTCTGGCCGATCTCACGCTCGGTCGGTAGCAGCGCCGTACGCAGATTGGCATTGGTCCGCGCGGCCACCCACAGTTCCATCGACGCGACGAAATACGGCTGGTGGAAGGTCGACCACCCGACGTCGGTGGCCAGCGCGATGCGCTGGATCGGATCTGCCGGCCAGTCCACGCGACTGGGCAGTTCGGCGATCCGGGTACGGGCGAGGTGTCCGACGGCCGCCATCAGCAGCGCGTCGCGCGAGGGATAGTGGTGCAACAACCTGCCCCGGCTGACGCCCGCCTCGTTCTGGATCGCGACCGTACTGGCGGCGGCGTACCCGCTGTCGACGAGGACGCGGATCGCGGCATCGAGGATGCGGGTCTGGGTGACCCCGCTGCGTTGCTGCCGCGCGCGCCGGGCGGCGCCGGGGGAGGTGGTCACGGAGGCATCGTAGTTCGGAGCGTCGCTGATTATCGACGGCCTCAGACGTCGAGGATGTGCGGGAGTCCCGCCCGGTAGCGATCGCGATCGATCTGTTTCAGCGGCTCGAGCATCGGCAGCTCCCAGAGCGGGAACACGGTGGCCGCGCGGGCGGGGCTGTCGGCGGCCGCGATGATCGCGTTGGTCACCCGACGCCCGGATTCGTTGGCGCCTTCCATCGTGGCGAGATCGATGTTGCTCCGGACGTGGTCGCCGCCGATGAACAGATTCGGGATGGATGTGTAGGCGTTCGGTCGGTTCTTGTACGAGCCGGCGGTGTTCACCATCAGCGGGGTGGCGTTGGCGATCGACGGCGACCAGGTGATGCCCGGGTCGAGGGACCAGGTGACGATCTCCTCCGACCGCAGGATCTTTCGCGACCCGGAGTTCATCGCGCGGCTCATCTGTGCCCACACCTCGCGCGCGATCTCGTTCCGGGTGCACTGCCTGGCGGGTTTGCCGTAGAGGATGCCCGGCTTCTCCCATTCCGAGATGTCGATGGACAGACAGTCTTTCACCCGGCCGTCCCCGTAGGTACGCGCGAAGTCGACGTTCCACGGACGGGCCTGGAAGAGCCCGGTCAGCGCCCACGGAGTACCCAGCGCCGCGATGTGGCTCGGCGGCATGTCGGCGCGCCGGGAGAGGAAGTACTGGATGCCGACCATCCAGTCGTCTTTCAGGGCATGAATCCCGGCCAGCGACGGGTCGGCGCTGATCAGCTCGGGCGACAGCAGCGGACGGAGCCGGTCGATCGGCATCGCGGCGACGTACCAGTCGGCATCCACCGACGCGCCCGAAACGAGTTGCGCACCGCTGATCCGGCCGCGGGCGAGAGTCAGCCGCGCCAGACCGGTCCCCATCTCGAACCGGACGCCACGACGGCGGAGGTGGGCGACCCAGGGATCGATCCACGCATGGTTGGTGGGGCGGTTGAGGATCCGGTCGACTCCGCCGTGCACGAGCCCGGCGTCGTAGCCGCTGATCAGTCCGGTCGCCGACGTGGCCAGGGCGAGTCCGATCTGGCCGATGGTGCGGGCCGACGCGGTGTCGGGTTTGGCCGCGACGAGTGCTCGCGTGAGCGCTCCGACGAGGTATCGCTGGTAGGCCCGGGACTTGCCCTTGGACTTCACGAACTGCATCCAGGACTGGTTCTCCCACTGGCCGATCCGGCGCTCGGTGCAGCTCGTCGCGATGATCAGCTCGCGGGTGACGAAGAAGGCGAGTTCGGGAGGCGGGACATCGACGACGAACTTCAGCCCGGTCATGAACGCGTTGCGCAGGTTGTCCAGCGTCACGATCTCGGGCGCGTGTTGGACAAAACCCATGATGGATGCCGGGGCGGTGGTCGGCGCGTATCCGGCGTCGTCGAAAGCGATCACCGCTGACTCGACGTCGACGAGATGCCGATCTCGAACATTGCTCGCGCCCAGCGGAATTCGCTCCATGGTGTCCGGCACGTGTTGGTAGCAGCCGGGGAAGAACCGGAAACCGTGCTCGCCGGGGAGCGCGAGGCGCCCGCCCCGCGCGGTGCCCGGGACGTCGTGGCTGTAGGCCTTGCCTCCGAGCCGGGACGGTTCGTAGACCGTGACCGCGAAGCCCCGTTCGACGAGTTCATGTGCCGCGGACAAGCCGGCCATCCCGCCGCCGAAGATCGCGACGTCGCGACCGCGCCCGCGGCCGTGACGTGGCACCGCCCGTGCGGTGGGTACGCCGACGCCCGGCAACGCCACCGCGGTTCCGGCGAGCACCGCGGCGGCCGCCGACCCGCGCAACACGGATCGACGCGGAAAACCGTTCGGAGATTTGAGTTTCGAGTTGGAATTGGCGTCCGTCATCCCCACGACCCTTCGTCGACACGATCTCGGCCGACCGAGAACAGTCAGCGTTGACTCATCTGGTGTGATGTCTACCACAGCGCGAAAGCGGGTCGGACGGTTTTGGCGAATCGTCTCAGTCGGTCGGTGTCGGCGTCCCGGCGGTGGGATCGCGGTCGGCCTACGCCGGCGGCTGGTCGCGCACGATGGTGAGGTGCGGCCGGGTTTCGGCGGTGGGTGCCGGGTCGGTGTCGATGCAGTCGGGACAGAAGTCGGTCAGGCCGGTGGTCGACCATCCGGCCTCTCCGAGCACTGCGTCGATGCGTGCGGCGCGCTGAACTGCGGATATCCCTCGTCCGCCGGTGATCCTCACCGATATCTCGGCCCCGCATCCGTCACAGCGCACCCGTAGTGTTTCCCCCATGAATGCAGGATGGCACACTAGACGATGCAGTTGATCGAACTTTTCGGGGGAAGAGAGCGCGATGTTCGTCACCACGCCGGCCGAGATCTTCACGGCCGCAGACCGGTCACGAGTGGGCCGCGGCTCAGCGTCGGCGGCCGGAGGTGCGTCTCGACGGGGACCTCTGTGCGCGCATGCCGGCCGCCGCGTGGGCGGTCTATCTCGAGGCGCTGGACCTGCCGGACCTGGCGCAGCGGGTACGCACCCGGCTGCCCCTGTCCTACTCGGACCTGGCCGACCCTCCCGATGCACGGCGAGCAGGGTCCACGAGGCACCGGCGGGCATCGTGAGTGCCACTCGGAAGCGGTCTGTGCATCTACCACGACCGCGCCCCGTGGAGCACTCGCTCACGACGGTTCGCGGCCGGTGAGGGTGCGCTGGCGGTAGTACTCGTACAGGCCGTCGAAGATGGCGTCGGCGACCTGGAGTGTCCGGGTGTCGTCGCCGGAGAGTGACAACCCGCGGAGGACGACGTCGAGTCCCGGTGCCTCCGGGGCGTCGTACCGGTCGTCTTCGATGTCGGCCTCGTGGACGATCTCGGCGATCGCCCACAGGACGGGGTCGCTCAGGTCGTGCCTGCGCAGGATTGTCTCGAAGGTGCAGTCGCCGTCGTGATGGCCCAGCTCGACCCCACGCATGTCGAAAGGGGTGGCATCCGAGGGGATTTCGGTGGGATCGGTGACGAAGACGAACTCCGCGGCGGGATCGACGTAACGGCGGATGAGCCATGCGCAGGCCGCCCGGTCGATGTGGACGCCGGCGCGCGTCGCCCACCTCATGACGGCCGCGCCGGTTCGGCCTCGACGACCTGGTCGGCCAGGGTGCGGAGCGCTTGGCGGGCGGTCTCGCGCGATTCGGTCGGAAAATGATCCCGGCGGGTGATCTCGCGGAACCTGCGACGCAGCGCGCCCAGCTGTTTGGCTGGGTCGGCGTGCTCGGCCACGTGTTGTGCCTCGGCCACGATCTCGGCGTACTCGGCGCCGCGCGCCTCCTGGAGTTCGGTCCGGATCCGTTCGAGCTCAGCCGGATTGGTGGGCGCGGCCTCCCAGACCTCGCCCGAGCCGCCGGCGTTGACCGCGTCCTCGGCCACCCATTCGAGTTGTTCGCGGGTTCGGGGGCTCGCGGGCAGCAGGACCACCCCGTCGGTCAGCTGGTATGCGCCGTACCTGCGGAGTTTGCGCCAGATCGCGATTCGCGGCGTCGACGGCTCCCGCGGTACCCGGTACACGAGCATCACCCAGGCTTCGGTCACCGATCACCTCCTCGACATGTCCATCAGATCATGCAACGGCAACCGATGTCGTGACCCGTCGCTCACCGTGCATCAAAACCTGGACAACTCGATTGTAACCGTGGTTGCATCTGCTGGAGTTGCACGACGGCCGTGGCACCAGAAGCCCGCGGCACGCGAGAGAGGGTTGGGTGTGGCGATGTCGGAGAGATCCGGTCTGCCCGGAGGTTCGGATTCGTCGAGGCGGTCGGAGGTGCCGTCGGAGTCGGTGGCCGGTGAGTCGGCTGGTGGCGGGACGGGCGCAGTGGTCGACCCGTCGGCGGGTGTGTCGTTGCGCACCGCGACCTGGGCGTGGTTCCTGATCTCGCTGCAGACCTTCGGAGGCCCCGCGGGCCAGATCGCGGTGATGCAGCGCGCGCTGGTCGACGACCGGCGCTGGATCGGTCAGCGCCGGTTCCTGCACGCTCTCAACTACTGCATGCTGCTGCCGGGACCCGAGGCGCAGCAACTCGCCATCTACGTCGGCTGGCTGCTCAACGGCACCGCCGGGGGATTGATCGCCGGCATCCTCTTCGTCTTGCCGGGCGCGATCGCGATCCTGGGACTGTCGGCCGTCTACGTCGCGTTCGGGGCAACCACCATCGTGGCCGCGCTGTTCGCCGGTATCGGCCCGGCAGTGCTGGCGATCGTCGCCCAGGCGGTCACCCGGGTCAGCAAGCGGGCACTCACCGGGCGTATCCAGATCGCCATCGCCGTCGCCGCATTCATCGCGCTCGCGGTCTTCGCCCTTCCCTTCCCGATCGTCATCGCGGTGGCCGGCCTCGTCGGCTGGTTGACCGGCCGCCACCATGTCACCGCCCGTGCCGAGACATCGGACGACGGGCCGGCGCCGGTCATCGCCGACGACGCGATCCACACGGCGTCCCCGAGCTGGCGTCGCGCCGCGATCGTGCTCGGCGTCGGTGTGCTGGCCTGGGTCATCCCGATGGGCATCGTCGTGGCAACCACCGGGACGGGCAGTGTGTTCACCCAGCAGGGCACGTTCTTCACCTGGACCGCCCTCATCACCTTCGGCGGTGCCTATGCCGTCCTGGCCTACATAGCCCAGCAGGCGGTCGACGTCTACGGCTGGGTCACCCCCGGTGAGATGGTGCGCGGACTGGGACTGGCCGAGACGACGCCCGGCCCCCTCATCATGGTCGTCCAGTTCGTCGCGTTCCTCGGCGCCTACCGCGATCCCGGCGGACTCGATCCCTGGGTCGCGGCGACCATCGGTGCGCTGTTGACCACCTGGGTCACGTTCGTGCCGAGTTTCGTGTTCATCTTCCTCGGTGCACCGTTCATCGAAAAGCTGCGCAACAACCGGCATCTCACGTCCGCGCTGAACGGCGTCACCGCGGCGGTGGTGGGCGTGATCGCGAACCTCGCCCTCTACTTCGCCCTGCACACGCTCTTCCGCGACACCACGGTCGTCACCGCCGGACCGCTGCACCTCGCGGTTCCGCACCTCGACACGCTGCGGCCGCTCGCGGTCGTGATCACGGTGATCGCCTTCGTCCTCATCTATCCGCTCAAGCAGTCCGTGCTCCGCACCCTCGGCGTCTGCGCGGTGCTCGGATTGCTCGCCGCCGCGGCCGGCCTGCCCCTGTACTGACCGTCGAGGTCAGCGTGTGAGGAACGGGCGGATCCAGTCGGGCGAGACGTCGTGGGCCACGGCCGCCGCGGTCTCCTCCTCGACGTCGACGAGCGCGTAGTGCTCGGCGCCCGCGGCCGTGGCGAGGATCAGCGTGGTCACGCCGCCCCGGCGTTGGAAGAGCGACGTGCGGCTGGCCCAGCCGATCACGCCGTCCCGGTCGACGACCACGCGTTGCCGGGCGACGCTCGGCGGGGCGATGACCACCGAGCGAGCCGTCAACCGATGTCCGAGATGACGGGCGCGGACGACGCCGAGTGCGGTCGAGGAGAGGACTGCGACGACTCCCAGCACGAGCCAGGGTGCCGGGATGGCGCGGGTGACGACGGCGATGCCGATGACGATGAGTGCGGCGGCCCCGCACAGGAATCCGCGGTTGAGGCGGCGCAACCGGGCGGTGGTGCCGTGTCCGACGAGCGGTGTGGTCAGCTCGGTCCGTTCGTGGGTGACGAGTCCGGCGACGCGCATGGCCTCGTCGATGGGTGCCGGCGGGAGCAGCAGGGGGTGTTTGGTGCTGCCGGTGGCGATCGCCTGCAGCCGAGCACCTTTCAGTGGCCGCATGAGTACCGGCTCGGTGAGGTGACTGCCACGGATACGCCGCTCGTCGAAGCTGATCGCGTTGGTGGTGAGCAGTCCGCGTTCGGTGCGCAGGGTCCCGTCGGGATGGCGGAGGAGTCGGAAGTTCCAGTAGTTCAGGACGTACCCCAGGACCGACAGGACGCCGCCGACGATGATCACGAGGAGGCATGCCCCCAGGACGACGAATCCGATCGCGGTGTCGCGCACCGCGTCGACGGCGTCGCGCGCGATGCCGATCCCCTCGTCGAAGACCCCGGCGTCGTTGGCGATCTGCGCGGTGAGGCCGGCCGCGCCGGCGGCCAGCGCGAGCCCGGCGACCGAGAAGGGGGAGTAGCGCAGCCAGGAGGTCTGGAACCGGGCCAGCACCTCGGCTTCGGGTTCCGCGGCGGCCGGATCGTCGGGATGTGTCCCGTCGGCCGGCGATGACGGTCCCCGGTGGGTGCGCGTCGCCATCAGGTTGTCGTGCAGTGCCCGCGCCTGGTCCACGGGGAGAGCGGTGAGGACGACCGTCGACGACTCGTCGTCACCGCCGGTGCCGATCTTGACCTTCTGCAGTTTCAGCACGCGGTGCACCGGGGAGGCCGTGAGGTCGACACTGCGGATCCGGTCCCGGCGCGCGGTCGCGACCTTGCGGGTGATCAGTCCGCTGCGCACCCGGACGTGTTCATCGGTGACCTGGTAGCGCGTGGTCAGCCAGGGCACCACCGTCACGAACGGCACGATCACCGCCGTGGCGATCAGGGTGAAGAGCGGTGCGCCCGAACCGGCGAAGACCAGCGCGATCACGACCGGCACCAGGGAGGGCAGGAGTTCGACGGGTTTGACCGCCATCATCCACGGCGACAGCCGGTGCCAGTCGTCGGGCCCGTCGACGGCGAACGGCTCAGGTCGCGTCATCGGTGAAAGCCTGTGTGCGGATGGTCAGGTCGGCGGCGGTCGTCCGCGCGACCTCGGCGTCGAGGCCGGCGATGTGGATGGTGCCGGCCGATGACGCCGTGGTGACGGTGAGCGTCGCCAGCCCGAGGAACTGCTCGAACGGGCCGGCCTCGGTGTCCACCACCTGTATTCGGGCGATCGGGATGATCACGCGGTGCCGGACGAACCAGCCCGATTGCGAGTACACCGCGTCGTCGCTGACCTCCCAGCGGTGAAAACGGTAGCGCCACACCGGGACGACAGCGGTGTAGACGACGGCGAGCACGGCGATGAGAATGGCCCCGAGCACCGCGGCCCAACGCGCCTCGTCGACGACCACGGCCACGACGACGGCGGCGACGACGCCGAGTGCACCGAGGACGAGAGGGCCGATGCGCCACAGGGTCTTGGCGCGCGGATCGACCCGGTTCGCCGGCTCGCGCAGGGTCGGGTGTACCTCGGAGTGCGCCGGCAGCGGTGGATCAGATGAGGGGTCCATTGCCGTCAGTCTAGGTGTGGAAGAGCCGGTGTCGCCGTCGGACCGACGTCGCGCTAGGTGACCGTGATCCCGCCGTCGACGGGGAGCGTCTGACCGGTGACGTATCCGGCGGCGGCCGAGGCCAGCCAGATCGCGGTGGCCGCGAGTTCTTCGCCGTGTCCGGTGCGGCCGAGCAGGACTCGCGGCATCTGTGAGTCGAGGTATCCGGGCTGGTAGGTGTCGGTCATCTCGCTCTCGAAGAAGCCGGGGGCGATGGCATTGACCCGAATGCCCTTGCGCGCGCCCCATTGCTGGGCGAGGTCTCGGGTGAGGCCGATGACGCCGGCCTTGCTCGCCGCGTAGGCCGCTTGCGGCAGCCCGGCGGTGGTGATGCCGAGGATCGACGAGATGTTGATGATGGCGCTTCCCGGCTGCATGACCCGCCCGCAGGCCTGGGCCATCCAGTACGAACCGTTCAGGTTGACGTCGATGACCGCGCGGAACTGTTCGGGTGTCTCGCGGGTCGCGGGGAATGCCGTCCCGACACCGGCATTGTTGATGAGCACATCGACCTTGCCGAAGGTTTCCATCGCGGCGTCGACGACGCGCTGACACTGGTCGGGGTCGGCCACGTCGGCGGGTACCACCAGCGCCTTGCGTCCCAGCGCCTCGACCGCCGCGGCGGTGTCGGCGAGCTTCTCCGCCCGTCGGGCGGCGAGCACCACGTCCGCGCCGGCCTCGGCGAAGCCACGCGCGAACGAGACCCCCAGCCCGGACGAGGCGCCGGTCACGATGACCACCTTGCCGGTGGTGTCGAACAGATCCATCACGGACATCGTTGTCTCCCTTGGGTACTCGGCAAGACGTCCGACGCGGTGCGCCGGCCGGCAGGAAAAGGCGTCAGAACCAGGCGGGTTCGACGTCGAGAGTCGTGCGGTCGAGGGCGGTCAGCAGGTCGAGCTGGGGACCGGTCTTGGGGAGCTCATACCGGAAGAAGTACTGCGCGGCAGCACGTTTGCCGTCGTAGAAATCGCCGGTCCGGGTGCCGACCGCGAGGAGCTGCTCGAGCCACATCCAGGCGATCACGATGTGTCCGGCCGTCTCCAGATAGACGGTCGCGTTGGCCAGTGACAGCTTGGGGTCGCCTGCCGACCAGATGTGCGCGGTCACCTTCACCAGGCGGTCCACCGCGGAGTGCAGCGCCTCGGCGTGATCGGCGAGTCCGTCGACCCCACGTGCGCGTCCGACGGTGGTCTCGATGGTCTGGGCCAGGCCGGCGAGTCCGGCGCCGCCCTGCATGATCACCTTGCGCCCGAGGAGGTCGAGTCCGTGGATGCCGTGTGCGCCTTCGTGGATCGGGTTGAGCCGGTTGTCCCGGTAGTACTGCTCGACGTCGAATTCGCGGGTGTAGCCGTACCCGCCGTGGACCTGGATCGCGAGGCTGTTGGCCTCGAGACACCATTGGGAGGGCCAGCTCTTCGCGATTGGGGTGAGCACCTCGAGCAACAGGTTCAACCGATCGCGTTCGGCGGGGTCGGTCGCGGTCGCCGCCTCGTCGACGAGGGTGCTGCAGTACAGCCCGAACGCGAGAGCGCCCTCGACATAGGACTTCTGGGCGAGCAGCATGCGGCGCACGTCGGCGTGCTCGATGATCGGGACCGGCTTGGTCGAGGGGTCTTTCTGGTCGACGGGCCGGCCTTGCGTGCGCACTTTCGCGTACTCGAGTGAGGCCCGGTAACCGGCGTAACCCAGTGCGGTGGCGAGGAATCCGACACCGATGCGCGCCTCGTTCATCATGTGGAACATGTAGGAGAGGCCGCGGTGCTCCTCGCCGACCAGGTAACCGACAGCGCCGGATGTCGGGTCGGCGGCGAACGTGCCGTCGCCGAAGTTGAGCAGGGTGTTGGTGGTGGCGCGGTTGCCCATCTTGTGGTTGAGGCCGACGAGCGCGACGTCGTTGCGGGTCCCGTCGGCGAGGTACTTGGGCACGATGAACAGTGAGATGCCCTTGACGCCGGGGCCACCACCGGGGATCTTCGCCAGGACGAGGTGGACGATGTTCTCGGTGAGTTCGTGGTCGCCGGCCGAGATCCACATCTTGGTGCCGGTGATCCGGTAGGTGCCGTCGCCTGCGGGTTCGGCCTTGGTGGTGATGTCGGCCAGCGACGACCCGGCCTGCGGTTCGGACAGGCACATCGTGCCGGAGAAGCGGCCTTCGACGAGGGGACGGACCCAGGTCTCGCGCTGCTCCTCGGTGGCGTATTCGGCGAGCAGGTTGGCGTTGCCCATGGTGAGGAAGTTGTACGACGACATGGCGGCGTTGGCGGCCTGGAACCACACGGCCGATGCCTGGCGGATGACGGTCGGCAATTGCATGCCGCCGAGTTCCTCGTCGAAGGAGGCGGAGATCAGGCCTGCCTTGCGGTACTCGGCGAGCCCGGCGACGATCTCGTCGGGCAGCACGACCTTGCCGTCGTCGCCGATGTAGGGCTCGTTGGCGTCGCCGATCTTGTTGGCGGGTGCGAAGCACTTCATCGCGATGTCGGCGCTGAGTTCGAGTACGGCGTCGAAGGTCTCGCGTGAGTGCGCGGCGAACCGGTCTCGCGAGGTCAGGGACTCGACGTCGAGCCATTCGTACAGCAGGAACTCGAGGTCCCGGCGGGACATGGGTGTGCTCATCGCATTTTCCTCGTCGATCGGGCGGCGGGCGCCGGTATCTGAATGTCCGCCGCTCGTCCATCATGCCCCGGCCGGACCAGGACACGACGACACACCCCGGCTCGGCTCGGCGACGGGCTGCGTGCGGACCGACGACGCCGGGTGGCGCCGTCACACGTCGATGCCGAACTCTTTGATCTTTCGGTAGATCGTCGCGCGGGAGATGCCCAGCGCGTGGGCGGCGGCCAGTTTGTTGTGACCGTTCTCCTCGAGGCTGCGCACGATGGCGTCGCGTTCGAGCGCCTCGATGCGGGTGAGGGTGTGTCGGCTCTGCGCCCGATAGGTCGGGGGAAGCTGTTTGACCGTGATCGTCCCGGACCGGTGATGGGTGACCACGTCGCGCAGGGCCTGCCGCAATTCGGCGACGTTGCCGGGCCAGGTGTACTTGCTGAGCTGTCGCATCGCATCCGGGGCGACCGGGAGTTCCTTTCCCCGGGTGAGTTGTCGGAGGATGGCGGGCACCAGGACCTGTAGGTCTTCGATGCGATGCCGGAGTGGCGGCACCTCCACGGTGTGGGAGAAGAACGGCAGCAGGGTCGCGCCCAGGGCGGGCAGGGTGTCGACGTTGCCGAGCGTGATTCCGAGCCATCCTGCGTGTTCGCGGCCCTGCAGCACGTCGGCGACGTCGAAGAGAATGTCGTCGTCGAACTCGTCGATGTCGCGCAGGATGATGGCGAAGTCGTCGCGCTCGATCTCGGTACCGAAACTGTCGAGGGTGTCGGCGTCGGAGAAGTCTTCCGCGGAGAAGACGCGGATGGTGCCACGGCGGTACTGGCCCGCTGCTGCGCGTAGCACCGCGGCCCGGCCGCTCCCGCGCTCGCCCGACACCGCGATCCAGCGGCCTGCTCCGACGTGCTGGGCGATGCGATCGCAGCATTCTCGCCATGACGAGCTGCGGCCGACGATGCCGGGGAGCGTCGCCGCCGTCGCCGGTCGGCGGCGGGGCTCGGGAGATGGCCCCGGATCCATCAGGTGGACGTGGAAGACCGCGATGCCCGCGTCGGTGTCGGAGAACTCGGCGACCGGTGCGAGTCGCACGGTGCGGCCGCTGGGCAGCGTGTTGACCCGGCGGGCGGTCGTGGTGTCGAGAGTCTGGTCGACCGCGTGCTCGAGCATCGACACCTGGTCCTGCGGGTCGATGCTCTGGCGTAGGCGCCGGTTCATCAATACGACGTCGGCGGCCAGCGCCAGGACCATCATCTGGGGTGCCCGCCGGCAGGTGGCGAGATAGGCTGCGAGAAGCCGGGATTCGCGCTCGCTGGCATTTGCCAACATCTGCTGCTCGATCTGGACGGTGGCCGATTTGGCCAGGGAGAGCAGCAGCGAACCGCCCTCTTCCACCCAGCCGGTGAGGTCGAGGGCGCCGACGATGCCGCCGGAGAACGGATTACGGATCGGGACCCCGGCACAACTCAGCTGGGCGAGGCAGCCCGCGTAGTGCTCGGCGCCGGTGACGAGTGTCGCCTGCCTGGTCTCGAGTGCGGTGCCGATTCCGTTGGTGCCGGCATGCTCCTCGCTGTAGCTGTACCCGGGAGCCAGGGATACGGCATCGAGCTGGCCGAGGAGTTCCCTGCTGCCGGCCGCGCGGGACAGCACGACGCCGTCCGGGGAGGTGAGGATGATGCTCACCGGCTCCGTGGACAGGTCCACGGCGAGCTGGTCGAGCACCGGGCGGGCCGCGCTCATCAACGGGCTGTCGGTGTTCGGTTCACGAACGAAGGGGAGCTCGAGCCGATCCGCCTGCACCTTGAATGAGCGCGACCGCCGCCAGGAGGTGGAGATCGCGTCTCGGACGGTGCCGTCGACACGGTCGTCGGGCGTCCCGTCCTCGCTCAAGAATCGTTCGCGCGCTCGCGCGACGTAGGTGATCGAGTTCCGGGCCCGGGCTGTGGGCTGATGATTCACCTGGGTGGACAACTCCCTACTATGATGTACGTCTCACATCAACCGCAGTGTACCGAACAGGTGCTGGTGGCGGGTGGCATCCGCTACGGAGTCGGCGAAACCGGCCTGCGGGGATCCATCTCGGCAGTGGGCCGGCCGCGATCGATGCCGAGAACGAATTCCGATCGCGACCGGCCCCCGTCACCGTTGTGCGGTGACGTCCCGCCGGGGTCGGTGGACCGGCCGGTGCATACCGGCCGGTTGCGTGGGGCGGTGTGCGGTGTGGCCGGCTAATAGATGTTCGAGGGTCGGACCATCCCCTCGGCGAGGTCGCCGAAGCCCGGCGCCTCGATGGCGCCCGGATGGGTGAGTACCTCCTCTACCACGGCGGTCTCCGTGGTGATCAGCAGAGCCGCGATGGACGCAGCGCTCTCCAGCGCGGCCTTGGTGACCTTCGCCGGATCGATGACGCCCTCATCGAACATGTCGCCGTAGCCACCGGTCATCGCGTTGAAGCCATGTCCCAGCGGCAGTCCGCTCACGACCCGCACCACCTCCTCGCCGTCGAACCCGGCGTTGGTGGCGATCCAGAAGAGGGGTTCGGCCATCGATCGGCGCACCACATCGATGCCGACCCCTTCGTCGCCGGATACCTCGGCGAGCGATTCCAGGGCTCGATGTGCCTGCGCCAGAGCAGTTCCGCCGCCGGAGACGATGCCGTCCTCGACTGCTGCCCGCGTCGCGGCCAACGCATCCTCCACTCGGAGCATGCGCTCCTTGAGTTCGACGCTGGTGACCCCGCCGACCCGGATCACCGCCACTCGGCCGGTCAGCCGCGCGATCCGGAGTTCCAGGCTGTCACGGTCCGCGTCGATGCGGGCACGCGCATGCTGGGCCTCGAGCTGGGCCACGCGGGCGTCGACGAGGCTCTGGTCACCCCGAGCGCCGACGATCGTCGTCGCATCCTCGGTGATGGTCACCCGGTCACACTTGCCGAGCTGTTCGACAGACACCTCCGACAGTTCCAGGCCGGTGTCCTTGGCGATCACCTGACCGCCCAGTGCGACGGCGAGGTCCTCGAGTTCGGCGACCCGCCGGTGCCCGAAGCCCGGGGCGCGGACCACTACCGATTGCATCGTCTTGTGCATGTTGCCGCCGACGAGGAGTTGCAGTGCCGGACCGTCGACGTCCTCGGCGAGGACCAGCAGTGGGCGGTCGGCGCGCTTGGCCGCCTCGATGCTGGGCATGATCTCCTGGACCGTGGTGATCTTCTTGTTCGTGAGGAGTACCACCGGGTTCTCGAGGACGGCTTCCATGCGTTCGTGATCGGTGACCATGTAGCCGGAGATGTACCCGTGGTCGAACTCGATGCCGTCGACCACGTCGACGCCGAGTCCGAGCGTGTCGCTCTCCTCGGTCGTGATGACACCGTTGCGCCCGACGTATTCGACGGCCGACGCGATCGCCGACCCGATGACCTCGTCATCGCTGGCGGCCAGAGTGGCTATCCGCTCGAGGTCGCTCCGGCCGCCGAGCGCGATGGACTGTTGCGACAGTGCCTCGATGACGGTGGCGATGGCACGTTCGATGCCACGACGCACTCGCATCGGGTTGGCGCCCTGTTCGACCGCGCGCAGACCCTCGCGAACCATGGCCTGCGCCAGCACGGTTGCGGTCGTGGTGCCGTCACCGACCGCCCCGTTGGTCTTCATCGCCACTTCTTTGACCAACTGGGCGCCCATGTTGGCGAACGGGTCGCGCAACTGGATCTCCCGGGCGATGGTCACCCCGTCGTTCGTGATGGTGGGAGGGCCGGTGAGCTTCTCCAGAACGGCGTTGCGTCCCTTCGGTCCCAGCGTCACCTTGACCGCGTCGGCGAGTGCGTTGACCCCTCGCTCGAGCCGCAGTCGCGCTTCGGCGTTGTAGCGCAACTCCTTGGCCATGGTAGTCCTGCCTTTCGTTCGTTGTTCTCGGCTGTGTACTGCGGTGAAACTGTTGTGTCTCTTGGTCCCTGAGGTGTGAGAAGCGACAGCAACGGAACCTCGAAGGGTCGGCGAGGTCAGGGGACGAGGATCGCCCGCCCGCGCACCCGGCCGGCGTCGAGGTCGTCGAGGGCCTGCTGGAAATCGTCGAGGGCGTAGGTGCTGGTGTGCAGCTTCACCTTTCCCCGCGCGGCGAGGTCCATCAGCTCCCCGAGGTCGTTGTAGGAGCCGACGAGGTTGCCGATGTAGTTGATCTCCGTCGAGATGACGTCGATGGTCGGCACGTTGATGTTCTCGCCGTAGCCGACGACGAAGAAGTTCCCGGCCCGCCGCAGCATCGCGGTGCCCTCGGCGGTGGCCCCGCCCTCCCCGACGAAGTCGAGTACGGCCTCGGCGCCGTGCCCACCGGTCAGTTCGAGGACCTTCTCGACGTGCGAGCCGACGGCGACGACCCCGACGTCGGCCCCGATCTGCTGGGCGAGTTCGACCGCGTCGGGGTTGCGGTCCACCACGACGATCCGGACCGCGGAGATGGCAGCGAGGACCTGGATTCCGATGTGGCCCAGACCTCCTGCGCCGATCACCACGCACGTGTCCCCGGGTCGCGTCATGCGCGCGACCTTCGCGGCGGCGTGGTACGCGGTCAGTCCCGCGTCGGCGAGCGCGGCGACGTCGGCGGGTTCCAGCGAGTCGTCGATCCGTACGACGCTGCGGGCCGTGGTCTTCAGGTACTCCGCATACCCGCCGTTGGTGTCGATGCCCGGGAACTGGCTGTTCTCGCAGTGCACGTCGTCGCCGAACCGGCATGCTCGGCAGAGCCCGCAGGTGATGAGCGGATGCAGGATCACCTTGTCGCCGACGGCGACATTGGTGACCGCGTCACCGATCGAGTCGACCCACCCGGCGTTCTCGTGGCCGATCGTGTACGGCAGTGCCACACCGGATTTCTCTTCCCATTGACCCTCGAGGATGTGCAGGTCCGTGCGGCACACTCCGGCGCCACCGATCTTCACGATCACGTCGAGGGGGCCGGTCACCACCGGCGCGGGAACCTCGTTGAGTTGCAACTTGTCGTGGTAACCCACGACCTGAACTGCACGCATGGTCTACTCCTGTTCCGTTCGGGTGGTGCCGCCGCGGGGGGTCCGGAGATCGGTGATGATGGGTCCGCTCCGGCCGTCGCAGGCGGTGTCGTCGGCGTAGCGGGTGGCGAGCAGACCTCGGCAGAAGTGGCTGTTGCCCTCCATCGAGATACGCACCGAGCGCGCGAAGCGCAGGCGCATCGGCACCTGTTCGGCCGGTAACGGCCGGCCATCCTCGTCGACGACGACGAGGCTGTTGGGACAGACGCTGAGTCCCAGCTCCATCCGCCGGCGCAGCAGCGCCGACTTGCGGTGACCGCGGGGGAGATCGCGCAGTGCGAGGCGATCGACCTCGGACACCAGTACGCGTCCCGCGGTGATCTCGGCAGCGACGCAGCGCTCCATCGCGGCGGTGTGGGCCTTGCGCCGGAACGTCAGTCGCAACTCGTCGAGGCTCTCGAGCGCCTCCGCTCCGAAAGTGCCCCTGTAGCCGGCGTGGGCGTCGAGCCCGGAGTTGATCTTGTCGCTGTCGTGGTGATCGTCCAGCAGGACCCGCACCTGACCGATCCCGTCGATGTCCTCGAGCGCGTCGAGGGCATCCGAACCCATCAGGTAGGCGAAGTTCGGTGAGCAGAACGACGTGGGCAGACGCAGGTGCACCGTCGTCCCGGCATCGTCGATCAGGATCGACCGGATGAAGTTGAGATCGGTGATCGGTTCGTCGAGCTCGGGATCGAGGACAGTGTCCAGCGCGGCGAGTATGTCGTGCTCGAGTCGGATCGCGCGACCGATGCCGGGCGCCGGGCGATGGTCCAACGCGGTCATGCGTTCACCGCATCTTTTGCGCCGGCTGCCACCTCGGCATCCGGATCGGCTGCGCTGGTGGGCAATCGGAGTTCCTCGGGTACCTCGATGTGCGGGTAGAGCGCGGCCGCGTTGAGGCCGAGAATCTTCTTCTTCTGCTCGACGGTGATCGGCGCGTACTCGGTCATGTCCTCCGGGATCTGGAAGTCGACGAACTTCTCGACCAGCCACTGCGGGGTCCACAAGGCGTAGTCACTGGCGAAGAGGATCTTGTCCTCGCCGATCCAGTAGAGGAGCTCGCCGATGATCTGGGCGAAGTACCGCGGACGGGTGTGGATGAACGGAATGGCCACGGCCAGGCCGCCGAACACATTTGACTCCTGTGTCGCGATCCAGCAGAAGTCCTCGAGCCGGGGGAGACCGACGTGCTCGACGACGAAGTTCAGGTCCAGGTAGTCGGTGGCCACCTTGTCGACGTCGGCGACGTCGAAGGCGTCTCGGTCCAGCGGCCGGATGGTGGGGCCCTTGTGGATGTGGACGTTCTTGATGCCGAGTTTGATGCACTCCTCGAGGTAGCGGCGCGACCAGGCGTCGTCGAGCTTGTAACCGCGTGAGTCGCCGAACCATTCGGCGGTGTAGAGCTTGACCCCCTTGAGGTTCATCACCTCGGCGTCGCGGCGCAACTGCTCGAGCCCCGCCTCGCCGTGCCGGGGATCGTAGGCGTGGTTGTAGGTCAGCAGACCGGGATTGTCCTCACACAGCTTCAGCGAGTCGTCGACCTGTGCGAAACCGTTGACGTAGAAGTCGCTCAGCATGGTGGCCTGGAAGATCGCGTGGTCGGCCGGGCCCTCCTCGAAGAGGTCACGCATCAGCCGCTCCGGGCCGTAGTAGGTGTAGGTGTCGTAGTCCCACACCTGGTCCTCGGGGCTGAGGTTGCGGTGATAGTCGTAGAAGCAGTCGATGAACTGCTTGCCGTGGATGTTCTTCTGGTTGGATTCGCGTCCGTCCCAGAGGTGGACGTGGGCGTCGACGATGAAGTACTGGTCGCCGTTCTTCTCGTACATCGTGTGCTCCTGACGATCATGGGCTGTGGTCTCGGCTGCTGGGGCTGGGCTGTGTCGAACGGGGGCTGTCTCGGATGTGGCAGGCGGGGCGGGGAATCGGTGGGCGGGGCCGGGTGATGGGGTGGTGTACGTCGTGACCGCCGGGAGCGGTCCGCCGGCGGTCACGACGCGGGCCTGATGCGAGCTCTCAGCTCTGGGCGGTGAGGTCGAACCCGATGTACTCGGCGGCGTCCTCGGGGCTGGCGAACAGGAAGGTCCGGTCGTCGAGGTGCACCATCCGCCCGTAGTGGGTCGAGCTGATCTCCTCAAAGATCGATCCGTCGAAGTCCTGACCGAGCGCATCGGTCAGTTCGTCGTAGTCGAACTCGAGCCGGTTGACCCCGTCCACGCGGATCATCGAGGGGTACTCGGTGAGTTCCACGCCGTCCTTCGCGCCCATGACGTCGGCGACGACGCGGCCGATCGGGGTGTTCATCAGGGTCACGCCGCACATGTTGGAGAACTCGGTCTCCGCACCGAATTGCATGGTCACTTGGTCAACTCCTCGGGGATGGCGACATCGATTGATGTCAGCAGGTCGGTGAACTTGGCGGTTGCCGCGTCCAGGCTGGTGGCGAAGGTGATCGACTTGTCCGCCGGCTGGGACCAGATCGGTTGCAGCGCGCGGGCCGCCTCGAGGCACCGGGGCACCCACACGGCGAGCCACCGGGCGAACAGCTCCTTGTTCTGGTCTCCGAATTCGTCGTCGCGCGTGAGGATTCGGAACAGGCTCCTGGTGTAGGCCAGGTCGCGGTCGTAGTCGTGCTCACCGGTGCCGACGATGGTGGGGGTGATGTAGTCGCCGTTGCGGGCGGCGACCTGCATGACCAGCTCCGAGCGGAACAGCGATCCGACGAGCTGTTCGAAGACGATGTTCGTGGCGAAGAGGAGCTCGCACCAGTCGCCGACCGCCGTCAGACGCTCGACCACCTCGCGGGTCGGCTGCCACTCCGGTGCTGCCTGCCACACCGCTTTGTGCGCCTCGCCGTCGAACTCCTCCTCGGCCTCGGACAGATCGAGATTGAACAGTGCGAGGTCTTGTGCGAAACGCATCTTGTGGGCGGCGTTCACCGCCACGGCGGTGTTGATCATGTTGGTCGGACCCGACCGCTGGATGGAGGTGAACACGTGTAGCGCCAGCCCGTTCTCGGCGTGCATCCAGGCGCCGAGGTTGCGCTCGATGAACTTCAGCCACGGTGAGTTCCAGGAATCGTATGCGCGCGCCCGCTTGGCGTTCTGCAGGCACAGGTCGACCTGGTGGACGACCGCAGAGTTGTTCCGGTAGATCGTCTGGTCCCACTCCTCGTTGGGATCGAGGAAGGCGTGCCAGTTGCTCGACTTCGCCGTCGTCCATTCCTGTGGGTAACCGCCCGGGCCGTTGCCGAACCCGTAGATCCAGCCCTGGCTCAGGTGCCGTTCGGGATCGGGCTGCACGTCGACGGTGACGTCCTCGTACATGGTCGCGCGCTTCTTGGCCGGCTGGTAGTAGCTGTACTTGCGGCTCTTGGAACTCGGGAAGTCCTTGGCGCCGGCTTCGGCGTCGGTGAACTCGATGGACGGGAAACTGCGTTCCCGCTGGTGGGGTTTGGGTGCGGTGGGTGCGGACATACTGCGCGCTCCTCGGGGTGTCGGCGGGCTGTCGGGGTGGGGTGGACTAGTCGAATGCCGGGCTGGTGAAACTGTCGTAGAAGATCTGGTCACGCGGCACCGAATGTTGTTCGGCGAGAGCCAACGCCGCGTCGACCATGGGCGGGGGTCCGCAGAAGTACACCTCCGTTCGGGACAGGTCGGATTCGCATCCGTTGACGATGTCGGTGACGTTGCCCTCGGCCACCGAGACGCCTGCGGGTGCGTCGGCGGCGGACTCGGACAAGCATGCGGTGAACCCGAAGTCGGCGATCTTCTCACCGAGAGAGGCGATCTCGTCGAGGCAGAAGAGATCGGCCGCGGTGCGGGCGCCGTAGTAGAAGCGCACCGGACGTTGGATCCCGGATTCGCTGATGTGCCGGAGGAGGGAGAGCAGCGGTGCCATCCCGGCGCCGCCTCCGATGCAGACGAGCGGGAGCACATGCCCGCTACGGAGGGTGCACGACCCGTACGGACCGTTGACCATGATCTCGGTGCCCGGTTCGAGTCCGCTCTCGAGCATGCCGGCGAACACGCCGCCCGGATACTTCTTGATGAGGAACTCGAGTTTGTCCGGGGTCGATTGTGTGGTGGCGATCGAGAACGACCGCTTCTCCTGCGTTCCGGGAATCGAGAGGTCCACGTACTGGCCGGGTTTGAACTCGAAGGTCGCCGGCTCCACGACATCGAGACGCAGGGACACGATGTCCTTGGTCATCGACTCGACCGCGGCAACGCGGGTTCGGACGTCCTGAATCGGTGCCCCGCCCAGCAACTCGTCCTCGTCGAAGTTCAGCAGTTCGATGTCGCAGTCGCTGTAGGCGTAGGTGCGGCAGAGCAGGACGTAACCCTCGGCCTCCTCGGCGTCGTTGCAGGCGAAGGTCGAGTAGTCGTCCATCTGGACGTCGCCGTCGAGCATGTAGGACTTGCACGCCGAGCACCGGCCCTCCCGGCACCCGTGCATGAGATGGATTCCCTGCCGGAATGCGGCGTCGAGAATGGTCTCGTCCTCGCCCACCTCCATCTCGATGTCGACGGGGGCGAAGTTGATGCGATGTGTATCGGCCACGGTGTCTCCAGTTCGAACTCGGGTGCGAGGACCCTTCGTGACGCTCCGCTCCTCAGGGAGCAGTGAATGGCTTGCGGGACATCCACTCGCTCCCTGAGGAGCGCTCGGAGCTTGCGGAGAGCGCGTCACGAAGGGTCGACGCGACTCAGGCCGGTACGGCCCCGTTGGTGTTGGCGCGGTACGCCGCGATGTGGGCGTCCCGCTCCTCGTCGGACATCAGATTGAGCAGCACGTTCGGACTGTTGAAGACGTTGCCGCGGACATCGTCGAGCGTCCACATCTTCTTCGGGTCCAGATCGAGGTGCGGCTGCGGGATCAGCGTCTTGCCGTCATCCCGGACGTAACCGAGGTCGGTGATGATGTCGGCGAGGTCCTTGCCGTGGTGGAGTGTCTCCCATTCGCGGAAACCGGTGAGGCGACCCATGTTCGGGGTCTCGCGACCCTCGTACTCCCCTCGGAACGCCACCGCGTCGGTCCAATAGCAGGTCTCCGAGCAGTAGGTGCGCCACTGGTTGTCGACCTTCTCGGTGACCATGTCCTCGCGGATGAGGGCAGGCACCATGCAGGTCCAGCACCGGTGCGGGTACTCATACCCCACCTCTTCGAAGGCGATGGGCTTGTTGCGGCCGGGGTAGGCGAGCCGGTTGTAGTTCTCCCACCACTTGCCGAACTTGTTGTACCAGCCTGGGTACTTCTCCTCGAACCACTCGAAGTCCTTGTCGGTCATGGCGTCGATGCGCCAGTAGTTGACCGGCCAGCCGGTGGCGAAGAAGCGGGCGACCTCATGCACGTAGTGCTTGTTGGTGATCCGGTTCCACGCCTCTTCGACGAGGTCGTGCGGGATGGTGAGCCCGTACTTCTCCAGCGGCAGAAGGTAACTGCGGTAGTAGTCGTCGTAGATCCAGCGACGCCACATCTCGGCGTAGCTCTCGCGGTCCTTGCGACGGTCCTTGGTGCCGTACTCGATGAAGGTGCCGATGGCCGCGTCGACGACACAGTGGTTGTTCCACCACGCGTAGCGCAGGTCCCGCTCCAGCAGCGGACGATTGCGCTCGTCGGCGAGTGCCATGAGCAGGATCGAGTAGCCGTTGGAGATGTGTCGCGACTCGTCGGACTGGACGGAGTGGAACACGGTGGGCAGCAGATAGTCGCCATTGGCGGCGGCCTCGTCGGGCATGGCGACGAAAAGAGTGTTGGTGAAGGCTGTTTCGGCGACGACGGTCAAGTAGATGTTGGCCGCGGTGATGGCGTCGCCGGTGATGAAACCCTCGCCGAACTGGCGACCGATGGTGCCGGCGTAGTTGTTGGCGAACGCCTTCTCGGTGATGTCGAAGCCGGCCGGGTCGATGTAGTTGTTCATGTACAGCTTCTTGAGGTTCATCTGGATCGTCGAATGACGAACCTCGTCGATCATCTGCACGGCGAGGCCGTTGTGGATCTCGGGATTGGGGACGGCGTCGATGGCCATCGGCATCGCGCGAGCCGCGGAGATCTCGGGGAACGGGATGATCGACAGGAACAGCTTCTGCCATTCCAGCCAGCGTTCCTGCACCTGGCGGAACATGTTGCCGCGGATGGCGCCGTCCATGGCGCCGTACACGCGATTGTCCTTCTCTTCCTCCATTGGGAAGTACGACCGCATGATCTGCTTGAGCGGATCCTTTTTGGGGGCCTTCTCGAAGGTGTAGTCGGTACCGAACCGGGTGGCCGGGGTGGCGAAGGTGGGCTCCCAGGACAACTCGGTGATCTTCGCATGGGCTTTTGTCAAGCTCTGCCTGCTCAAAGTGCGCCTCCTCGGTGGAGAGCCGGCGGACTGCCGGCCCGCATGGACTGGAGCGACTTCGATACAACCCTGTGACGTGGATTACAAACGTCTCACTGTGAGACGACGGCAACGAACCCGCCGCGTGCATCGCGCACGGGGCGGGTCCGGAAAGGGGAAGAGCTGCTAGTGCGCGCCGTCGGAGGCGGCGAACGACCCGGACGGCAAGAGCGGATCGTTGAGGCGCTGGGCGTACTGGTCGAAGTAGATCCGTGCGATCAGTTCGCGTCTGCTGCGGACGCCGGCCTTGTCGAAGATGGATTTCAGGTGATCCTGCACCGTGTAGGCCGACACGTGCAGGGCGGTGGCGATGTCCTTGGTGGCCACACTCTGCAGCACCATCTGGGTGACGTCACGTTCGCGGGCGGTGAGTCCGAACGCCTCGACGACCAGCGGGATGATCTCGGGCGGACGCGCCTCCTCGATCGTCACCACGACCTCACCCACCCGGCCGTCGGCCGACGACAGCGGCGAGGCGTGGATGACCAGCCACATGCCCGAGGCGCCGCGCACCCGGAGTCGCGGCGGGACCGTGGACTCGCCCGTCCCGTAACGCCGCGCCGCGCCGATGAGGCCGTAGATCGGGTTCATCACCGCGGCGCCGTTCGGGCCGGACGCGAGGTCGGCGATGCGTTCCTGACTCCCGGCACTCATCTGGACGATCTCGTTGTTGCGGTCGACGATGAGCACCGCCGGGCCGTGACCCGCCGCCGGTGACACGCTTGCACCGCTTCGCTCGGGCGCACTCACCACACTGCTCAACAGCCCCACGCGGACGCCGTAGGCGAGGGTGCGGGAGAGCGATCCCAGGAAGGCGACCTCGTCCGCATCGAACGGCCGGCACCCCGCGCCGCTGCGGAACATCGCGATCCCGGCCCACGCCCGATCGCCGTCCCGCAACACCATTCGGGCCTCGTCGTGGAAGCAGTACTCGGGAATCATCAACTGCGACATCCGGTTCGAGCGCTCGGTCGCGCCCCGGTTGAGCAGATTGAGCCCGACCGCGTCACGCTTGGCAGCGACCATCTCACGGTAGGCGGACGGCTCGACCTGGCCGTATTCGAGGAGCCCCCAGTCCGGATCCCGGTGATCCTCGCCGAGAAGCGAACCGTATTTGCGGGCGCTGGTGAGCAGCACGGTGTTGGGATCGAAGGTGCCGATGCAGACCGCGTCGACCGGCACCGCTCGGCGCAGCGACGCGACGGTTTCGGCGAAGAAGTCGTCGAGTCCGAGGCCGGCGTGGGCCACGACCTCGATGTCGCGACGCACGCGCTCGGCGGTCAGACTCGATGTCATCCGACAATTGTGGGCGTGAGCTGCGGCGGATGTCTATCCCACAATAGTGGGGTCACCCGGTCGGAGGACCCCGGTCGGATCGTGCCGGCGGCGGATGGTCTCCAACCGGGTTCGCTGGTCTGCCGACCAGAGCGCGTCGCGTTCGCCTGCGGTCCGCCCGGAGAAGTTCAGCAGAGCTCCGCACGAGTGGGCGGCGAGCGCCTCGTTCACGGCGGCGAGATGCTCCCCGACCTGGTCACCCAACGGGCCCGCGGGCACGCCGATGGCGATGACGGAGAACGCTCCGTCGCGACCGACGACGGCGTTGGGCACTCGTTGCGGCGCCCGCAACCGGCCGCCGAGGAGGCGGATCTCGACGATGGCCAGCGGGCTCGCCACCTGGGGGCCGGCGACCGCGAGCAATGCGTCCACGGCCGACGCCGGGAGACCTGCGAGCAGGCAGCCGCGTTCAGCGCTCGGCATCGGGCCGGGCGGGTCCATGTGCACCGCGTCGAGCGCGGCTGCCGGCAGTACGTCGACGTTCTCCAGCAGGACCGGCCCCGCCGATCGCATCGGCGCCAGCAGTGCGGCCGCGGTGGCCGGGTCGCCGGTGTGCGTGTAACGCACGTGGACGGCGAGCTGACCCTGCAGGGGTGGGGGCAGGTTGGGGTCCGGCGGGAGCCGGAGGATGGCCACCGAGGTGCCGGCCTCCTCGGGCAGGGTCGGGGCCCACTCACGCCACGCATGCAGGACGTCGCCCGCCGACGAACCGGCGAAGAAGATCCCGCCGCCGTAGACCGTGGGCAGATCGAACAACTCGAACTCGAGTGCGGTGACGATGCCGAAGCCGTCGCGTCCGCCGAGCAGTGCCCAGAACAGGTCCGAACCCGCGGACGCGTCGACCGTGCGGACGATTCCGTCGGCCGTGACGAGCTCGATCGACCGGACATGGTCGGCGGCGTAACCGAATTGCCGACCGAGGGGACTCAGGCCGCCGCCGAGCGTGTACCCGACGACGCCCACCGACGACGAGGAGCCGACGAGCCCGGTGAGGCCGTGTGGCGCGGTCGCCGCGGCCACGTCGCGCCACCGCACCCCGGCGCCGACGCGCGCGGTCCTGGTGACCGGGTCGACGCTGATCTCGGTCATCCGGGAGGTGGTGACGACCACCGTTCCGCGCCCCTCGATGGGCGAACCGTGCCCGGTCGCCCGCGCGCTGACACGCAATCCGTTGGAGCGCGCGTACCGCACGGCGGCGGCGACGTCGGCGGCATTCGTCGCACCGACGACCACGTCGGCAGCCGGGATCGCCGCGAGGTTGAAGCCGGACAGTTCGCCCGTGTAACCCTCGTCGGCCGCGGTGAGGACAGGGCCGGCGACCGCGGAAAGCAGGGCGTCGAAGTCGGTGGAGTCGATGGGTTCGGAGGTGATGGACACGATGATTCCTTCGGGATCGGGACGTGCGGATGAACGCTGTGCGTGTGTCGGTGGTGCGCCGGGACCGGCTGCTCCATGGGACTCAGAATGGCTGAGCCCCTTTTGTTCCCGCCATCCCTCGAACGCGGGAAATGCGCGCGCCAGAGTTCTGGGCCCGCGAGCGTCCCAGAATTCTGGGGGGCGGCGGTCAGTCGACCCGACCCCGATGGTTGAGCCGGTACCGAGCGAAGCCAGGCGCCGAGTCGAAGCCACTCGGTGACCCGACGCCGCTGTACACGCCCGACGGACGCTGCGCCACACGACGCGCGGCTGGTTGCGGATGCGGCCTCGCAGAGAGTCCCCAGACCCGGCCCAACAGAGACGAAGCGCATCTCACCCGAACGCGGCACAGATGTGGCTGGGGTTCACCACAGTCGACGATCCACCACAGTCAACGAGAATCAACGCACAGTCGACGAAAAACGATGCACAGTCGATGAATTCGCGTTTCGAGCCTGTGAAAACTCCTCGGAATCGAACGCACGTTCCTGTACCTTGGAGTCATGCCCGAGCTAGCCATTATCCTCGATCAGCTCATCGAGACCACCCCGCCCGCCGACGACCCCACAGGCAGAGCAACATTCGACGCCCTCGACACGTGGCGTCTGATCCGCAACCTTGCCGACCATCAGATCGTCACGCACGCAGCGCAACTGAACGCCCTCGGCGTCGCGCAGAAGGCTGGCAGCACCACCAAGAAGTTGCTGATCGAGTCAGGCCATGCCCCTGCTGCTGCACACCGCACCATGCGAAGTGTCGATGCCTTACACGCACTGCCCGTCCTCGCTCGTCACGCCGCCGACGGGCAACTGTCCGGCGAGATCGTCGATGCCATCGTGCGAGGCACGAACGAGATCGAGGAGCGATGTGCTGGCGCCCTTTCCGGGGATGACAAGAGGAGGCATGAGATGGAACTCCTCGCCCAAGCATTGTCCGGTGCGGCACCGACAGAAGTGCTCAAGCACGCCCGAGCCATCGGCAGCACGCTCGCCAACGCTTCCGGCACCGGTGTACCGGCGGCCGACGACCCATCGCTGAACTCGGTCAACGCCCACATCCGCGACGACGGACGCGTCGAAGTCCATGCCGACCTGACCCAGGTCGTCGGTGAGAAATTCCTGGCGATGATCGACGAACGTTCCTGCCCACGGCCCGAACCCGATGGCGCCGAGGATCGACGCACCGCCGAGCAACGCCGCGCAGACGCATTCGAACTCATCCTCGACCAAGCCGCGTTGGGTGCCAGCATCGACACCGTTGGCTCCCCACGCACCCAACTGATGCTGACCATTCCCGCCGTCGGGGACCCAGCGACGCTGCCGTGGACCGGTTCGGTCAGCCAAGCCAGCGCCCGACAAGTGTCGTGCGACGGATCCCTGACCGAGATCATCCTCGACGACGAAGGCGTACCACTGCAGATGGGCCACACCCACCGGCTGTTCCCGGCACACCTCCGTAGAGCAGTGATCATCCGCGACACCTGCTGCATCAAATGCGGTGCGCCGCCGTCACATACACAGGTCCACCACGTCACCCACTGGGCCGACGGTGGACCCACCGACCTCGACAACGGCTGCCTGTTGTGTCAACGCTGCCACACCCAGGTCCACCACCACGGGTGGGACATCGTGATGGGCTGTGACCGCCACCCCTGGCTCGTCCTTCCCGCCACCATCGACCCACAACGGCGGCCACTACCCGCCTACAACCGACGCACCATGCGCCTCGACGACGCCGCCTGACGCCACCCCCCCAGACCGCCAGACCTTTGCGTAGCACCTTCCGCACCCGGACCTCGTTCGGGATCGCAACCGTACCTTGACAACTTCACAGTGAGTTCCCTCCGTGCCCTGTTCCTGTTGCGATCACCTTCGCGCGGGAACGGGTTACCTGACAACGCGCAACGGCCTGTTCGCCGGCAATCGGCCCGCGAGACACGCTCCGTAACGGTTCACTGCGCGACCGCGACCACGTAGCCGCCCCGCCGATCGCCTAACCGGCTACGGGTTCATGGCGGACGTCGAACTGGCGCGCTGCGGTTCGTGGCTCGCCTGACTGCGGCCTGGGTCGGCCACATCCGCACCCTTTACGTCCGTCGGTGAGGATCTCGGAGCGCACCGGGCAGGAATGGTCGTCGGCGGTGTGGTGCGGGTAGAGGCAGCCGCGCAATGTTTGGTACCGGTCGAACGTCTTTCGCAATCTCGCCGGGTCGGGCAACTGGGTATCGCACAGCGTCACTTCGTGCTGAACGCCCCGCGAGGTCAGTCCGTCAGGGTCCGGTACGTGGCGGCTTCGAAGTCGAGGTATCCGTCGACCGACGCAGGATCGAAGAACGGGAAGATCTGCGTCGCCCAGAAGCCGCCGAGCCGGGTCTGGGGATCGATCCAGTAGTAGAGGTTGGCCAGCCCGGCCCACGACTGGGACCCGGCCGGGCGCCCGGTAGGCGCGTCGGCATCGTTGATCATGAACGGGTACGACCACGATTTCGGTGTGCCGGGGAAGAATTCGACGTCGTGGCTCAACGGCGGTATCACGCCGGGGAGTCGTCCGACGGCGAGGTGCCCGATCTGATTGCGAAGCGCGAGCTCGACGGTGTCGGGGCGCAGGATCTGCTCCCCGCCGTCGGATCGGCCGCCGCGCAACCACATCCGCAGGAACCTCAGATAGTCGGGGACCGTGGACCAGAGGCCCTGCCCGCCCATGTCGATCTCGGGATCGGCGGGCTGTTCCCAACGGTGGTTGGGCACGAGCTCGCCCCGCCTGCGCATGTGGAGGACGGCACGTCTGCTCCGGGCGTCGTCGGAGAGCGCGAATCCGGTGTCGGACATGCCGAGTGGGGCGAGGACCCGCTCGTGCATGACCTCGCGGAGTCGACGCCCGGCGACGGCCTCGATGACCTGTCCGACCCAGTCCAGGCCGGAGCCGTACTCCCAGTTCGTGCCGGGATCGAACAGCAGGGGGGTTCGCAGTGACGCCCCGGTCGCCGTGGCGACGGCGGGCACGCCGTGGTCCGAGGTCAGTCGGCGGTAGGTCTCGTTGAAG
This sequence comes from Gordonia sp. HS-NH1, assembly GCF_001418765.1. Lineage (NCBI taxonomy): Bacteria > Bacillati > Actinomycetota > Actinomycetes > Mycobacteriales > Gordoniaceae > Gordonia > Gordonia sp. HS-NH1. The sequence continues at coordinate 64,289 of NZ_LIYC01000011.1, read as the reverse complement.
AAGTCGTAGCCGAAACCGGCGGTGTGCGTGAGCAACTGGTGTGTCGTGACATCGGACGCCGGCGGGCGGAGGCGGGGTTGGCCGTCGTCGTCGAAGCCCTCGATCACCTGCAGCTCGCCGATGTCCGGTACATAAGAACGCGCCGGTGCGTGGAGGTCGAGGTCCCCGTCCTCGACGAGCTGCAGCGCCACCGTCGCGGTGACCGCCTTGGTCGCGGAGAACAGTGCGAACACCGAGTCGACGGTCATCGGCTGGGGGTCGTCGAGGGCACGTACGCCGGCCGCGCCCAGGAACACCGTCTCCTCGTCGGTCGTCACGCCCGCGACCACACCCGGGACCCGCGGATCGCCCTCGGTGCGCGCCGTCAGGATCGGAGCCACCGCCTCGGCGAGGAGGTCGGAACGGACGGTGCCCGGGGGTCGGGTGTTCATGTGACGGCTTCTCCTCATCGACGTGGTTCGCGACCGGCGCCGACGAACGTGCGAAGCCGTTCGAGGGCGAGGGACAGGTCATCGGTGGATGCGGCGTAGGACAGCCGGACGTATCGGTCCGCGGCCGCGACCCCGAAGTCATTGCCCGGGGTCATGGCGACGTGGGCTTCGGCGAGCGCCCGGTCGCAGAACTCGGTCGACGTCAGCCCGGTGGAGCTGACGTCGAGATAGACGTAGAACGCGCCGTCGGGGATGACCGGCACATCGAGACCGATGTCGGCGAGTCCGTCGACGACGAGTTGCCTGCGCCGCGTGAACTCGCGGCGGTTGTGTTCGGCGACCGCGAGCGAGTCCGGGGTGAAGCACGCCAACGCCGCGTACTGCGACGGTGTCGGTGGGCACACGTAGAAGTTCTGCGCCAGCCGTTCCAGCACTCCCACCAGTTCGTCGGGGACGATGCACCATCCCAGCCGCCACCCGGTCATCCCGAAGTACTTGGAGAAACTGTTGACCACCACGGTCTGGGCGATCCCTGGCGACTCGGTGGCCAGGACGCTGCGCGGCGGCCGCCCGTCCGCGGCGGGATCGGACAGGCCGAGGTAGATCTCGTCGACGATCGACCATCCGTCCCGCGCGGCAGCCAGGTCGCACATCGCCACGAGTTCCTCGTAGGGCATCGACGTGCCGGTGGGGTTCGACGGCGTCGCCACGATGACCCCGCGGGTGGAGTCAGTCCACGCCTCGTCGACCTCGGCGGTGGTGAGCTGGAACCGGTTGGCGGGGGTCGTGGGCAGGAGCCTCACCCGCGCGCCGAAGGCGTGTGCGAACTGGCGGTTGCACGGATAGGACGGGTCGCCGATGAGGACCTCGTCGCCCGGGTCGATCAGTGCCGCGCAGGCCATCAGGAGTGCCGCCGACGCGCCCGCGGTGACCGCCACCCGCGCCGGGTCCACCGGGGCCCCGAAATGGTGGCCGTAGAAGTCCGCGATGGCCTCGCGCAATTCGGGTAGTCCGAGGGCACCGGTGTACGCCAGCGACCGCCCGGTCGCCTCGCGGGCTGCGGCGAGGACCGCAGGCGGCGCCCCGAAGTCGGGCTCGCCGATGTTCAGTTTCACGACGGAATGACCGGCCGCCTCGAGTTCGGCGGCCCGTTTCGCGAACTCCATCGCCTGGAACGGTGCGATCCCTGCGGCGCGTCGAGAGATCCTCATGCGTCACATTGTGCGCGGCGCGGAATTCGCGGTCCGACCCGCACCACCCGGCGATCTCCGACCTCGACGGGCAGGATGTGGGGGTGCCCATCCCCGAATTCATCCGCGATCTGCGAGCACAGGTCGGTCACCGCGAACTCTGGCTGTCCGGCGTCAGCGTCGTCGTCCTCGACGACTCCGGGCGGGTGCTGCTGACCCGGCGCGTCGACAACGGGCAGTGGGCCGTCGTGTCCGGCGTCCTCGAACCGGGTGAGGAACCGGCGCGGGCCGCCCTGCGCGAGGTACGCGAAGAGGCCGCGGTCACCGCCGAGATCGTCCGACTGACCAGTATCGACGTCACCCCGCTGATCACCTACCCGAACGGCGACCAGACCCGCTATCTCGACGTCTGCTTCCTCGCGCGGTACGTCGACGGCGATGCCCGGCCCGCCGACGACGAGAACTCCGACGTCGCGTGGTTCGCACCCGATGAACTGCCGTCGGATCTGACCGACACGTCCGCGCTGCGCATCGAGAAGGCGCTCAGCGGCAACGCCGAGGCCTGGTTCGCGCGGTAGGGGTTCCACCGGTAGGGGCTCCCTCAGGGAAGTCCCTGAAGTTCGCCCCAGAAGTGCCGCCGACCATCGCTTTCCGTCTTCGGCGAGCGCAGACTGGGCCCATGAGCACATCGACGAACACCACCGGCATGACCTTCTGGAAGGTCCTGGGAGTCATCGCGGTCGCGCTGATCGCGCTGGCCGTCCTCGGCCCGCTACTCGAGGGACTCTTCTGGATCGCTCTCATCGCACTCGCCCTCTACGGCGGCTACATGCTGTTCCGTTCGAACAAGAAGGGCACGCCGCCGACCGCCTACTGACCACGGCCCTAGCCCCCGAACAGCAGGTACAGGCCGAGGAACGTGTAGCCGACCATCGTCACCATCATGGTGAGCTGTCCGGTCAGCTGGTGCCGGCGGGGTAGGAGCCGCAACGACGCGTCGTGCGCCGCGGCGACTCCGAGCAGGTGTCCGCCGAGCACGAACGCCACCTTGAGTGTCACGGTGACGGTCGGGTGATCCGACATCACGTAGACCGGGTGGGCATCGCTGAGCCACAACACATTCCAGCCCCGTCCCAGCGGGTCGCCCAGCGCGAGGACGGCCTCCTGGCCTTGCTCGACCAGCGACTGCAGGTAGTGCGCGAGGATGTAGCCGATCACGATCGGGACGAGCGAGTGCGCCATCAGTCCCGGCAGGCGGCGTCGGAGGTCCGGTTGCACGCCGCCCACCGCGCGGGCGGCCGTCCAGAACGTCACCGCGACGACACCGACGAACACCAGCAGACCGGCGGTCGCGTACAACGTGGCGATCGTCCGGCTGCCGTCGGCTCCCTCGGCGACGAGGTCCTGCCACAGCGGGATCGCCGAGAAACTGTCGAATGCGGTGGAGCCGAGCAGGATAGCGAGGACCGTCACGGTGCCCGGGAGCACCGGCAACGTGGGCAGCGAGTTCATCGGACTCCGCGCGATCACCCGGCCCTCGCTGTTCCGGGCGAACGGCGAGAGTCGTGACGCCACTGTGCTGTACACCGCGAACGGGTCCGCGTCCGTTGTCCAGCGCAGCCCGTAGACGACGCCACCGGCGAGCGTGATCACCAGGTAGCAGATCAGCCAGATCCGCACCGACGACACCGAACTCGGGTCGGGGGACGCCAGTTCCAGCCAGACGAAGGCGAACAGGCCCGCCGCCGCAGGCCACCACCCCAGCCGGCGCGGATAATCCGTGAGCCCGACGACTCGTGGGCCGGCGACCTTCCGGACCACCCGCAGAACGGTCCGGACCGGCGACAGCAGTCGCCAGACCGGTCCGAGAAGCGCCGACAGCACGGTCATTCCGACCCAGAGCAGCACATAGAATGCGCCGGGCAGGGGATTGTCGTCGGTGTCAGGGCCGAAGGCGGACACGATCAGCCACACCGTGAGAACCAGGGCGAGACCGCTGATCACGCCGCGAACCCAGCGGTTGTCGACGGTCCTCGTCACCCATGGCGGCAGCTCTCGACCGGCGTCCGGTCGCCCGTAACGTGGTGTGCGCCAGGCGAAGGCGATGACCGCGAACGAGATCGTCAACGCCCAGGCGGCGCCGATCAACACCGCGGTCAGCGGAACCGGCAGGTACTCCGAACCACCCAGCCCGTGGGCGAGCAGAGCGTCAGTCGGCCTCGCGGGCGGGGTCATCGGCCTCGTTCCGGGTAGGGGGAGCGGTGGGGTCGGGGTGGGTGGCGCGATCGGCAGCGGTGTCGTCGGGTGCGTCGTCGGTGTTGCTGTCGGTGTCGTCCTCGTCCCCGCGGCGGCGGTCGATGATCGCGATCGTGACGATGACGCCCACCACCAGGAACGCGGGTATCACCGCCGGCAGGGCCAGCACGAGTGGATGCGTCGCGAGGTGGTGGACGGCGGGGCCGGCCGCGGAACCGATCACGGCTGCGGCTGGAGTTCTGGCTTCCGCGCGCCCGAGGTCGCCTCACGCGCGTTCACCCGGCCGGCCCCCCAGGAGAGCGCGGCGATGAGCAGGAGCGAACACACGAGCACCACCAGGGACGCGGCGCCGAACAGCCACGACGGGTAGTCGAAGGTGCGCTCGCGCTGCAGGATCGAGATCTCGGCGACGAACGGTTTCGTCGACGATTGCTGCGCGGGTTCACCTTCCGCACCGATGGCGGGGTCCGCCGGCAGGTACACCGGGACGCCGGCCATGGTGGTCCCGTCCTGCACGCGCAGGATGGTCTTCCACGAACCCGACACCGGCATCGGTTCGGTGGACCGGAACCGGTTGGGACCCACACGCTCGAGCCGGTCGATGACGATGCCGCGGTTGTTGTCGATCCCGCCCTGCCAGGACATCAACGTGACCCACTCGGGGTCGTCGCTGAGCGCATCGGTGGGCTCGAGGAAGACCTCGGCCGTGACGTTCTGGTCGGCCGCCGCGTTCGGGCCGGCCGGGGTCAGGACGATGCGTGCAGTGGTGTCCGCGGGGACGGAAACCCGCAGTCCGTTGGCGACGGCGCCGCCGATCACCAGCACCGAGAGCACGACGGCGGTGACGCTGATCCAACGGCGAGGGAGTCGCTCGCCGACGCTGACGATGCCGAGCATTCCGCCGCACAGACCGGCGACGACGCCCACCGGGACGGCCATCATCAGTGCCTCGCCCCACATGCCGGTGACCCACGGGAACGGATAGGCCGCGGCGATCCACCAGGACTCGATCCAGAGTCCGAGAGTCGCGACGCCCAGACCGGCCACCGCGCCGAAGAGCACCCGGCGCTTGAGCAGCGGGGTCAGCGCAAGCAGTTCGACGACCACCGCTGCGCCCAGGTAGAGCGGGAACACGTTGATCGGGGCGCCCAGAGCCGGTCCGACGACGACGGCGACGACCCCGCGCAACAGGATCGCGAACACCGCCGCGACGAGTGCCGCACCCGGCCCGAGGCTGATCCGGGCGGCGACGAGGGCGAACGCCCCGGCACCGGCGATCATCATGGGCTGCAGGACGAGGCGGAACTGCTCGACGCCGAAGTCGTATTCGATCTGGAACACCGACATGCCGATCACCAGGCCGCCGAACGCCAGGCAGCGGACGAGCCACTGACTCCGTCCGTCCTGCGGCGCATCGGGGCCCATGGCGGCCCGGCCCTCACGGTCGAGGATCACGACAGCGATGAGCGACAGACCCGCACCACCGATCAGCATGAGGTGCGTCGGGCCCCACAGCGTGACGTCCTGGCCGAAGATCCGGTGCCAGACGTCGTCGAGCGGGAATCCGAGCAGCGCGTAGAAACCGCAGCCTGCCAACAGGATTCCACCGACCGGGGCGTACCAGTTGCGGGTGATCCGGATCGCCGAGCGGCCGGGTTTGTCGAACGGCAGGAACACCGACAGCATGCCGGAGATGAACAGCAGGAACAGGCCCACCAGGATGAAGTAGTGCGCGGGGTTCGCGAGCGGCCCCTCGTCGCGGCCGTCGCCGATGTGCAGGCTGACGTCCCAGAGAAAGCCGAACAGCGCGCAGATGATCGTGCTGGTGAACAGAAAGATCGGCAGGGCAGCCCACGGCGGGCGGTTCACGCGGCGCCCGGCCCACTCCGACAGCGTGGTCAGCCAGGTGATCTTACGAGTGCGGTGCAGGTAACCGATCCAGAGCAGACCGATCGACACGACGGCGGCCACCGCGGACATCAGGAAGACCTGGTCGAGAGCCGCCCCGCCACCTTCGGCGGCGAGATGTAGAGGCGTGACATCGGTTGTTGACATGGTCGAAGTATGCACAACCGCACCCGGGTACCGGAAGTGCTATGCCCAAACCGGCGGTCACGCCGGGCGGGTCAGCCGATGGGAACGCAGGACGAGGTCGTGCAGATCTCTTCCGGCAACTCGATCTCGGGGAGTCCGGGGATGGCCGGCAGTCCGGGGATGATCGGCTGACCGGGAGTCGCCGGTGCATCGGGACCCGGGGCCGGGGGTGTTGCCGCGCCGCCCGGCACCGTCACCCGGATCGGTGCGGCGACCGTCGGGGTCATGCCGGTCAGGGGCGGGTTCGTGCCCCAGAACTCCTCGGTGGCGCCCGTGCCCGGCGGCAACGTGATCGTGGTGCAGCCCCAGTAGATGTCGTAGGTGCCGTCCGGGATCGTCGTCGATCCGGTGGGGGCGGGTGGCGTGCCCTGAGAAATTCGCAGCGGCAACGACTTCGACGACCCGGGGGTGATGAGCGCGCCGAGCTCCTCGGGGGTCTGGTACCCGAAGACGACGTTCGTCGGGGCGCCGCCCGCCGGGACGCCGACGATCTCGCAGCCGATGCGTTTCGCGGCCTTGTTCGTGACCGTCAGGGTGACCGTGTTCCCGGCTGCGGACGCTGTTGCGGTGACGTCGGTCGGCGCGGCCGCGGCATCGGGTGTGTGGGCGGCGCCGATCGCCGCCGCGGCGCAGACCGCCAGGCCGGCGGTGACCTTTCGGACTCGGATACTCATGCGGTTGTCCTTTCGCGTGGGTTCTGAGCCCGGGCCGAGCTCAACGTGCGGGATGATCTCGGTCGAGACAATCGAGATGCATGGTCGTCGGTGTTCGCGGGATATCGCATTTCGGCGAATTCTCATAAATGTGTGTCGAGTGAGTTTCTCACTGTGCTTCTGAATCGGCCGACCCATTTCATGGATATCGCCGGTCAATGCTCACCGAATCATTGTTACAGATCATCGGAATACCCGCAGAATGAGGGTGTACATCGAGATGGTCGTCTATTTCGCACGTTGCGGGTACGTCGACGTCGGATGGCGCGGGAGCGAACACCCGGTGGCCTCGGCACGGGGTCGGTAATCTGACTCGCGACCCAGGACGACCGAACAGACCGGGGACACCATGCCGACGGTGATCGCGACCATCAGCCTCAAGGGCGGGGTCGGGAAGACCACGCTCACCGGGGGCCTCGCCGACTTCCTCGCCGGTGTCTTCGGCAAGAAGGTCCTGCTCGTCGACCTGGACGCGCAGACCAATCTGACGACCATGACGATCGGCCAGGAGCGTTGGCTCGCGTGCAACGCCAGGCGTCAGACCGTCGCCACGCTGTTCGCCGATGTGCTCGACGGCACCCGGACCTTCGATCTCGAGGGCAGCGTGCAACGCGATGTCTCGACCGTGAGTGGACTCACCGGAATCGACCTGCTGCCGTCCTCGCTGGACCTCATCGAGCTGGCCGAGGAGCTGAGCGCCCATCGGGTCACCGCCGACGACCACCTGGCGGCCGTGGAGGTCCTGCGGAGCGCGCTGGAACCGATCGCCGGGAATTACGACTACATCCTCATCGACTGTCCGCCCAATGTCGGACCGTTCAGCCTCAACGGATTGGCGATGGCCGCCGGCTATCTGATCCCGACCATCCCGGATGTGCTGTCCACCTATGCGATTCCGCACATCCAGCGTCAGGTCGCGGATTTCGGCGCCGAACTGGGACGCGACATCGTCGAACTGGGGGTCGTCATCAGCAAGTACCGGGCGTCGTCGGCTCTCCATCAGGACACGGTGCGGCGACTGCGGCGGGATGCCACGATCCAGAACGTCCTGCCGACCTATGTGCACGAGGGCAATGCGATCGGCGCGGCAGCCGACTTCACGTCCTGGCCCAGCCTGCACGCGAAATACGGTTACCACGGACACTACGAACAGCTCCGCGACCTCACTCGCGCGGTCATGGTCGAGGCCGGCGCCAAACTCTCCGCGACCCTCCCGAGTTCCCGCGTCCCATTCGGTCAACTGACGCCGAAGCCCAGCTCAAGCGTCTAAATTCGTCTCAGCCGACCGACCGGGCGGCGTCTCGATTCCTCCTCAAGGGGTTCCCACCATGCGTAAAGTCCACATCACTTCGGTTCTCGGCGCCGCGGCACTGGCCGTCGCCCTCACCGCGTGCGGTTCCGACGACTCGGACTCGGCATCGGCAGGCACCGACGCGGAGGCGACGGTGACCGTCGACGGTCAGGAACTGGAACTGGCGGACAAGACGGTCGGTTGCACGGACGCCGCCGGCAAGGTGACGATCGGGATCGGGGCGGGCTCGGGGACCTCGGGTATCGGCGTCGTGCTGACGTCGGGCGATTCCCCCGAGGTCGAGTCCGTGGGTCTCGGCTCACTCGACGGAGTCACCCTGGGCTACCAGAAAGGCGCAGGCGGCGGCAGTGCAGACGTCACCAAGGACGGCGACACCTACACGGTGACCGGCGAGGCATCCGGTGTCGATCTCGCCAACCCGACCGAACCGGTCACGAAGTCCTACGAGATCAAGGTGACCTGCCCCTGAGAAGGATTCCCCGGTGCCGGGTCTCGATCCGGTGACAGGACCGGTCTCGATGTGTACACGTTTCTCTCGGTGCCGGTTTGAGTGTCGCCGTTCTGGGTACGTTGACGGATGTAGCAGATCGAACGATCTTGCGATCGGATGATCCGCTCAACGGATCAACGACGACCTCAGGAGGCAGACATGCTGGGAATTGGCATCATCGCGTGGATCATCATCGGCGGATTGGCCGGCTGGATCGCCAGCAAGATCATGAAGACCGATGCACAGCAGGGGATCATCCTCAACATCGTGGTCGGTGTCATCGGCGGGCTCCTCGGCGGTTGGCTGCTGACCCTGTTCGGGGTCGACGTGGAGGGTGCCGGTTGGATCTTCAGCTTCATCACCTGTCTGGCGGGTGCGTGCATCCTGCTGTTCCTCGTCAAGCTGGTGACCGGGCGGCGCGGACACACCCGCGTCTGAGGTCACCCGGACCCACAACGCTCGACTCCGCCCCGGCCCGCGTTCCCTCGGAACGACGGCGCCGGGGCGGAGTCGTGCTTGGTGCCCGGTGCATGTGCGTACGTTGGATTGGGTACGAGGACATGGCGACCGCACAAGTGAGCAACCGAAAGTGAGCATCCAGTGACTCGAGTGGCGATCATCGGCGGACACGGCAAGATCGCACTGCGGCTGGCCCGGATACTGACAGCCCGCGGTGACGAGGTGACCTCGATCATCAGGAACCCCGAACACGCCGAGGACGTCGCGGACACCGGCGCCGTGCCCGTGGTCGCCGACGTCGAGACGCTCGACACCACCGGCATCGCCACCGCGATCTCCGGCCACGACGCGGTGGTGTGGACCGCGGGCGCCGGCGGCGGGGATCCGGCACGGACGTACTCCGTCGATCGTGACGCCGCGATCCGGTCCATGGACGCCGCCGTCCGCGCGGGGGTGCACCGCTACGTGATGGTGTCCTACTTCGGTGCGGGCCCCGACCATGGTGTGCCCGAGGACAATTCGTTCCACGCGTATGCCGAGGCGAAAGCGGCCGCAGACACGTATCTGAAGTCCACCGAGCTCCGGTGGACGATCCTCGGACCCAGCCGGCTGACCGACGAAACCGGAACCGGCAGTATCGCTCTGGGTGGCGATCGGGTAGAGGGGGACGAGGTGAGCCGTGACAACGTCGCCCAGGTGGCGGCGGCAGTCCTCGACCATCCCGCCGCCGTGCACGAGGTGATCGAGTTCAACGACGGCGACACCCCGATCCTCGATGCCTTCCCGCGATCGTGAGGACCTCGGTCCTCCTGGGATCGGTTCCGGCCCGCGACGTCCGGAGGACATCTCCGGCGTCCTGACCTCGCTTCGCGAGATCGTCGGCGATGCGAATGTCCTGACCGACGCCGACGCGACGGCGGGCTTCCTGACCGACTGGACCGGCCGGTACCGCGGTGAGGCCGACGCGGTCGTCCGGCCCCGCACCACCGGCGAGGTCTCGCACGTGATCGCCGAATGCGACCGCTCGGGCATCCGGATCTGCGTGCAGGGCGGTAACACCGGGCTCGTCGGCGGTTCCGTCCCGCCGCCCGGTGGCGGGACGACCGATCCGCGGATCGTGCTGTCGACGGTGCGGATGACCGACATCGACGAAGTGGACACCGTGGGCCGGTACGTCGGCGTCCAGGCGGGCGCGACCGTCGAGTCCATCGACCGGCGTGCGGGGGAGTCCGGTCTCTCCTTCGGCATCGATCTCGCCTCGCGCCAGAGCGCGACCGCGGGCGGGGTCGTGGCGACCAATGCCGGTGGGACACGGATGATCCGCCGGGGCAACGCGAGGTCGCAGATCCTCGGGATCGAGGCGGTCCTCGCCGACGGCAGTGTTCTCCGCCGGTGGACCTCGCTGGTCAAGGACAACGTGGGATACGACCTGCCGTCCCTGCTCGCCGGCAGCGAAGGAACCCTGGCGGTGATCACTCGCGTCCTGTTCAGGCTCGTCACGCCGCCGACGGCCGCCACGGTCGCGGTCGCGTCGGTCGAGCGGGTCGAGAACGCCATCGACCTGATCGGCGCCGCGTCGTCGGCGGGGCTGACCGTCGAAGCCGCCGAACTGATGACCGAAGCGGGTGTCGCACTCGTCTCCGACCACGGGCACCGGCGGCCGACCACCACGCCGGGCCCCTACTACGTACTCGTGGAGCTGTCGGGGACCGGTGACATCGAGTCGGCGGCAGCCGAACTCCTCGCCGCCACCCCCGGGATCATCGACGCCGTCCTGGAACCGGCTCCGGCCCGCGCGCTCTGGGCAACCCGCGAAGGCCACACCGAGGCCATCGCCCGATCGAGTTCGACGCCGGTCGTCAAGCTCGACATCTCGGTGCCCATCAGAGCACTGCCCGAGGCGTTCGCGGAACTGTCCCGAATCGGTACGGACGGCGCGTTCCCTTGCCGGCCAATCCTCTTCGGGCACGTCGGGGACGGCAACATCCACGTCAACCTGCTCGACATCCCGCCGGAGCACGCGACCGCGGTGACCGACTCCGTGTTCGGGATCGTGGCCGCCAACGGGGGCAGCATCAGTGCCGAGCACGGGATCGGGCGCGCGAAAGTGGCCTGGACGCACCTCGGCCGCGACGCCACCGACCTCGCGACCATGCGGGCGATCAAGGCGGCGCTCGACCCGCGGGGTCTGCTGAATCCCGGGGTGCTGTTCGGGTGAGCGCCATGCCTCGGGCGGGAACCGCGCGGCGCGCACGGCGCGCGCGTGGAAATGCTGCGATCATGCACGGGTGGCTGATGTGAACCTCGATCGGTTGACCGCACTCGCTCACCGCTACGGCGTCGCCACCAGCTACGTCGGCTGGGGCGAGAAGCGTCACGACGTGGACCCCGAGACACTGGTCGCGGTCCTGCGGGCGCTCGAGGTGCCCGCGGGGTCGCCCGAGGAGATCGAGGAGTCGATCCGCGAGATCGACGAACAGCCGTGGCGCGAGTTCGTCCCGGCGGTGACGGTCGTGACCGAGGGCTCGGGCGCCACGTTCGCCGTCCACGTCCCGCACGGTCATCTGGTGAAGGTGTGGATCGTCAGCGAGACCGGCGAGGACGTCGCGGCTCCACAGCTCGACGTCTGGGTCGAACCGCGCCAGGTCGACGATGCCCTCGTCGGCCGCGCGACGTTCGCCGTGCCCGATGACCTGTCGCCCGGGTATCACCAGATCAAGGCACTCGACCTCGACGACTCGTCGGCGTCGAGTGCGCCGCTGATCGTGACGCCGCGTCGCCTGCACACCGCGGACCGGTTGATCGGCCGCAAACGGTGGGGACTCGCCGCGCAGCTGTACTCGATCCGATCGGCCGACTCGTGGGGCGTGGGCGACTTCGCCGATCTCGCCGGCATCTGCGAGGTGGCCGCGAGCGCGTACGGCGCCGACTTCGTCCAGGTCAATCCGCTGCATGCGGCCCAGCCGCAGGCGCCGATCGAGGCGTCCCCGTATCTGCCGGTGACGAGGCGCTTCGTCAATCCGCTCTACATCCGGATCACCGACATCCCCGAACTGGACGGGCTGTCGAAGTCGCAGCGCAAGTGGGTCAAGGCACTGGGTCGCAGTTTCCTCACCGAGAACACCGCCACCGACAAGATCCGGCGCAACAAGTCCTTCCGCGCCAAGATGGAGGCGCTCGAACTGATCTACGGCGTCCCGCTCGCACCCGCGCGCGCAAGCGCCTACCGCGACTTTCGGCGCCGTGAGGGCAAGGGCCTCAAGCGTTTCGCGACGTGGTGCGCACTCGCCGAACGCTACGACGCCGACGACCCGCGCTGGCACGGAAAGTTCCTCGACCGCGCGTACATGAAGAAGAAGCGCCGAAAGCTGGCCCGGCGCATCGACTTCTACATGTGGCTGCAGTGGATCTGCGACGAACAGCTCGCCACCGCCGCGCATGCGGCGCGCTCCGCGGGCATGGGGATCGGCGTGATGGCCGATCTCGCGGTGGGTGTCGCGCGGCACAGCGCCGACGCGTGGGCGCTGGGCGACGTGCTCGCCTCCGGGGCGACCGTGGGAGCGCCGCCCGACGGCTTCAACCAGCAGGGACAGGACTGGGACCAGCCGCCGTGGCATCCCCGGCGCCTCGCCGAGGCCGGGTACGAGCCGTACCGCGACATGATCCGCACCGTCCTGCGACATGCGGGAGGTGTGCGCGTCGACCACATCCTCGGACTGTTCCGGCTCTGGTGGATTCCCGACGGGAGCAGCCCGGCTCACGGGACCTACGTGCACTACGACAGCGAAGCACTGATCGGCATCCTGGCGCTCGAGGCGCAACGCGCCGACGCGGTCGTCGTCGGCGAGGATCTCGGGGTCTTCGAGCCGTCGGTGCAGGACTCGCTCCGCGAGCGCGGAATCCTCGGCACCTCGATCCTCTGGTTCGAACAGGGACCCGACGCGGCGATCCCGCCCGAGGACTACCGCGAGCTGTGCCTGACCTCGGTGACGACGCACGACCTGCCGCCGACCGTGGGATATCTGGCGGGCGACCACATCACGCTGCGATCGCGGCTGGGCCTGCTCGCCTCCGGCGAGGACGCCGAGCGGGCCCGGGACGCGCGCGAACGCGACGCGGTACTCGAACTGGCCTACGAGCGCGGACTGCTCTCCCGGGACACCCCGCTGACAGATCCCAAGGTCGTCGACGCCCTGTACGCGGTGATCGCACGGACCCCGTCGGTGCTGCTGAGCGTCGCTCTGGTGGACGCGGTGGGGGAGCGGCGGATTCAGAACCAGCCGGGCACCGACAGCAGCCAGTATCCGAACTGGTGTGTCCCGCTGGCCAATACCGAGGGCGACGTCGTCCTCGTCGAGGATCTCGTCAGCAGCGTGCGGTTCCGCAGGCTGGTGTCGGTGCTGAATAGATCGGGGCTCAACGAGTCGGGCGTGCCAGGTTCCTGACGGACACGATGGTCAGCACGAGCGCGACGAGGGCCAGCACGGCGACACCGATGTTGAAGGCGATCCCGGCGGGCCGGAGACCCCAGTACTGCGCGGTGATCCCCTGGCCGACGATCGGGATGGAGATCGCCACGTAGGCGACGACGAAGTAGGTCGAGGTGACCTCGGCCTTGCGTCCGGCCGGCGTCGCGGCGACCACCGACGCCAGGCCCTTGCTGAACGACATGCCCTGCCCCACACCGCAGATCACCGCGCCGCCGAGCAGCGCCGGGGTCGACGCGGCGACCAGCCCCAGGATCGACAGGCCCGTTCCGAGGATGAGGAGGGCGCAGCCGGCGATCAGCGCCGGCTCGGTGGGCATCCGACGTACGACGATCTGGGTGAGCGCCGAGGACGCGAACAGCACGAACACCAGGAATCCGGTGAACGCGTGGTCGTCGATGCCGAGGATGTTCGTGACGAAGGAGGGCATCACGCCGGTGAAGGTGCCCATCACCGCGAACCCGGCGAAGGCCGCGATCGACGCCCGGACGAACACGCCGCGGATGTCGGCGGGCACCGACAGTCTCTGCACGCTCAGCCGGGCGCCCGGGACGACGTCGACGGTCTCGGGGAGTCGCCAGATGCCGACGAAGACGAGGACCAGCAAGGCGAGATCGAGCACGAACGGGGTGTGCAGCGGGGACGGTGCGTACTCGGCGAGGAGGCCGGCGATCAGCGGACCCAGGCCCAGGCCGCCGATGTTGGCGGCGGTCGCCACCGCCGGCGCGCGTCCCCGCCAGGACGCCGGGGCGAGTTCGATGACCGCGGTGGTGGCGGCGCCGGCATAGATGCCGGCGGACAGCCCGGACAGCACGCGGCCCAGCAGCAACTGCCAGACGGGGCCCGCGGTCAGGAACACCACGGCGCTGACCGTCGACAGGATCGCACCGGCGATGAGCATCTTGCGCCGACCGATGACGTCGGACCAGCGTCCGAAACCGATCAGCGCGGCGATGACCCCGGCCGCGTACACGGCGAAGATCACGGTCGTGGTGGTGACGCCGAAGCCGAGTTCCTCGCCGTAGATCGCGTAGAGCGGCGTGGGCAGCGTGGTGCCCAGCATGATCACCGTGAAGGCGTAGACGGCCGCTGCGAACGATGCACCGGAAGGGGCGGAGGAGGAGGCGGGGACACTCGAACGGTCAGACATGGCAGCCGACACGCTACCGCCGCGGCCCTGGTACAGCGCTGTGTGCTGAGTTACAGTAACTGGTGGTAACAGTTAACTTCCGCAGTGCAGCAAGTTGGGGGTGTGTCGGATGCAACCAGAACTCGACGTCGTGATCGTCGGTGCAGGCTTCGGCGGGATGGGCGCCGCGATCGAACTCAAGCGTCAGGGGTTGGACAACATCGCGATCCTCGAGCGCGAAGACGATCTGGGCGGCACGTGGCACGTGAACCACTACCCCGGACTGGCCGTCGACATCGCCTCGGTCACCTACTCCTATTCGTTCGAACCCAATCCGTACTGGTCCCGACTGTTCGCGCCGGGCGCCGAGCTCAAGCGCTACGCCCACCACGTCGCGGACAAATACGATCTCAAGCGGCACATGGAGTTCGGCACCCTCGTCGAGTCCGCGTCATGGGACTCCGAGGATCAGCTGTGGCGTGTCCGGACAGGTGACGGCGGTGAGCGGACCGCCCGCTACCTGGTGACCGCGACGGGATTCCTGTCACAGCCGCACGTCCCCGACTTCCCCGGGATCGAGAACTTCGCGGGCACCATCCTGCACACCGCCGCGTGGGACGACGGATTCGACTTCGCGGGCAAGAAGGTCGCCGTGATCGGCACCGGCGCCACCGCCGTCCAGCTCATCCCGGAGATCGCCGCCCGTGCCGACACCCTGACCGTCTTCCAGCGCACCGCCATCTGGGTGGTCCCCAAGATAGACTTCGCGATCCCCGCGGTCGTGCAGCGGCTGTTCCGCCGGATCCCGCTCACCCAACGCGCTGCGCGACTGGTCAATTCGTCGCTGCTGGAACTGTTGATGGTGTTCGGCGTCCTGCACTACAAGCAGGTCAAGCCGGGCAACAAGCTGGCCGCCCGACTGGCCAAGGCCCACCTGCGCGCGCAGATCGACGACCCGGAGCTGCGGCGGAAGCTCACTCCGGACTACGACTTCGGATGCAAACGCCCGACCTTCTCCAACACCTACTTCGCCAGCTTCGCCAAGCCGAACGTGACGCTGGAGACCAGCGGCATCGCCGGCCTCGAAGCCGATGCCATCCTGGCCGCCGACGGCACACGCACCGAGATCGACACCCTCGTCCTCGCCACCGGGTTCAACCTCTGGGACGTCAACTTCCCGGCATTCGACATCATCGGCCGGGACGGGCGCAACCTCGGGAAGTTCTGGCGCGAGAACCGTTTCCAGGCCTACGAGGGCGTGACGGTCCCCAAGTTCCCGAACCTGCTGTCCCTCAACAGTCCGTACTCCTACAGCGGGTTGTCGTACTTCACGACCATCGAGGGCCAGATGAAGCACATCGCGCGACTGTTCGGTGAGCTCCGTCGCCGCGGGCAACGCACCTTCGAGGTCACCGAGGCGGCCAACGATGCCTTCCTCGACGAGGTGACCGACCGCCTGCAGTCGTCGGTGTTCTACAACGGGGACTGCGCGACGTCACGCAGTTACTACTTCAACCAGCACGGCGAGGCGACGCTCCTGCGGCCGGCATCGACGTTGCGCACCCTGCGCGAGATGAACTCGTTCCCGTTGCGCGACTACGAGTTCAGCTGAGCGAACCGGGGCGCGCCGGCGGGAGGGCTTGTCTCACAACAGCTCCCTGAGGAGCGAGCTTGCGAGCGTCACGAAGGGTTGAGCAACTCCGGTCCGTTGTTCGCGACCCGGTTGACCAGTGGGGCGACCTCGCGGATCGCGATGGCGTCGACCAGTGACCGGGCGGGTGGGGCGAACAGTTCGTCGGGCGCCCGGCCATCCGGATCGAGCCAGGCATCCCAGCTGTCGTACGGCATGATCAGCGGCATCCGGTCGTGGACGTCGCGCAGCTCGCCGACCGCATCGGTGGTGAGGATGGAGCAGCTGAGCAGCGGCGGGGCCGGTTCGGCCGTGTCGGCGTCGGTCTTGGGATGCCAGACCGACCACAGGCCCGCCATGAAGAGCCGGGTCCCGTCCTGCGGGGACATGAAGAACGGGATCTTGGTGGGTTTGCCCTTGCTGTCGACCGGACCCTTCTTCCACTCGTACCACCCGTCCATCGGTACGAGGCAGCGCCGCGACTTGACCGACGAACGGAACGAACTCTTCTCCGCCGCACTCTCGGCGCGGGCGTTGAACAGCAGCGGCCCCTTGCCGACCTCTTTGGCCCACGGCGGCACCAGTCCCCAGCGCATCGCCCGCACCCGCAACAACGGATCGTCGTCGGGATCGTCGGGCGAGTGGCGCTTGACGACGGTCATCACCGTCGTCGTCGGTGCCACGTTGTAGTTCACGCCGGGCGGGCGGGGAGTGGCATCGAGATCGGTGGAGTCCTCACCCGCCGGTTCGGGTACCTCGTTGACGGCCTCGATCTCCGCCGCGAGCTTCGCCGGGTCGGTGGTCACCGCATAGCGTCCGCACATGGTGTCCATGCTGCCCTAGTGGGGGCGACTAGGCGGCGGCGATGTCGGCGACCACGGCCTCGGTGACCGACACCAGATCCGCCGGGGCCAGTTCGATCTCGAGCCCGCGCTTGCCTGCGCTGCACAGCACGCGGTCGAACCCCGTGGCCGAGGAGTCGATCACCGTGGGCAGCAGGGTGCGCTGACCGACGGGCGAGACACCGCCGAGGACATAACCGGTGGTCCGGGTGACCGCCTTGGCCTCGGCCATCGTCGCCTTCGACGCACCGAGCGCGGCCGCCGCCGACTTGAGTGACAGCTTGCCGGGCACCGGGACCACCGCGACGGCCAGACCGGATCGCCCGCCGCCGGAGAGTTCGATGACCAAGGTCTTGAAGATCTGCTCGGGCCGCACGCCGAGGGTGTCGGCGAGTGCGGCGACGGCCTCCGCGCCGTAGGCCTCCGAACGCGGGTCGTGCGCGTACCGGTGTACGGAGTGGGCGATCCGAGCACGTTCGAGTGCGGCGATCGCCGGGGTGGATGCCATCGTCGGTTACCTCCTGGTGGTGAGCGGGGTCGCGGGGGTGGCGCGAGAGGCCTCCGCCGGGATCGGCCCGCCGCGATCGCAACGGCGACCCGGGAACAAACCGCCCGTCGCGCTCTGTTGGGACTGTTCGGACAGCGGACGTAGGGAAACGGACACGAAGGAGGTCGGGAGGCATATGAGCACAGCGGCCGTGATGGAGCTCCCGCAGCGCACCGAGCCGAGGTCACTCTCGGTGGGGGACGGGTCGGTAAGCTTGATCGACAACATCTCCGTGATGCCTCCCATCGAAGGGATCGTAGTGTCCGACACAGAAGCATCCGACACAGAGTCGTCCGGCCCGGGGTCGTCCGGCCCGGCACAGTCGGCGACCGGCCGGTCCGGTACCGCCAAGGCACCCCGCCGGGCCGATCCGAGCGAATCGCCGGAGCAGCTGACCGAGCGGTTCGAGCGCGACGCGCTGCCGCTGCTCGACCAGATGTACGGTGCCGCGCTGCGGATGACCCGCAATCCCGCCGACGCCGAGGATCTGGTCCAGGAGACCTACATCAAGGCGTTCACCGCGTTCGCGTCGTTCCGGGAGGGCACCAACCTCAAGGCCTGGCTCTACCGGATTCTCACCAACACCTACATCAACGGCTACCGCAAGAAGCAGCGTCAGCCCGCGCAGTACCCGACCGACGAGATCACCGACTGGCAGATCGCGGCGACCGCCGAGCACACCTCGCAGGGGCTGCGGTCGGCGGAGATCGAGGCGCTCGACGCCCTCCCCGACGACGAGATCAAGGCCGCGCTGCAGGAATTGCCGGAAGACTTCCGGATGGCCGTCTACTACGCCGATGTGGAAGGCCTGCCGTACAAGGAGATCGCCGAGATCATGGACACCCCGATCGGTACCGTCATGTCCCGACTGCACCGCGGTCGCCGTCAGCTGCGCGAGCTGCTGGCCGACGTCGCGCGTGAGCGCGGGTTCAATCGTTCCGCACGTGCGGCGGCGGATGCGGAGGTGGCGCGATGAGCGACGTCGATCCGGAGCTGACCCAGCTCGACTGCTCGGCCGTCATCGCCGATGTCTGGCTCCTGCTGGACAACGAGTGTGACCAGAACGCCCGGGAACGACTCCAGGGCCATCTCGACTCCTGCCCGTCGTGCCTGGCGCACTACGGCATCGAACAGCAGCTCAAGGCGCTCGTCAACCGGAAGTGCGGCGGCGACCAGGCGCCGCAGAGCCTGCGCGACCGTCTGCGCATCGAGATCCGCAAGACCGTGATCGTGCATGAGGTCTCCGAATCCGATCGCTGATCGCGTCGAGCTCGAGCACAACAACCACAACCCACGAAAAAGCCCGGGCGGCCTGTGAAGGCCGTACCCGGGCTTTTTGGCTTGCTCGCTCGCCGAGACCGCGTGGTGCGGTGATCAGGCGTTGGGGCGCTTGCCGTGGTTGGCAGCGTTCTTCTTACGAGCACGCTTCTTGCGTCCGCGCTTTCCCATGACGCATCTCCTTCATTGCGGGGCGGGCGCCGTGGGACCGGGCCCGCCGTGTACTGGTTCAGCTGTGCTGAGACAACCCTGGCATCGGCCGGGGAGGACATCCCTGGTGTCATCCGGGGAAGACATCCCTGGTGATCGGGACATCACAGTGTCTCAGGGATTCTCCCACGTACCAAAAACACCTCTGCTGACGCCCCCGGCACCGGGACCTCCGGGTACGACGCCGTGGGCTAATTTGGGTGCATGGCAGAAGACGTTGTGGCAGAGATCGTCGCGAGTGTCCTCGAGGTGCGCGTCGCCGCAGGGGAGCAGATCGAGGTCGGCGACACCCTGGTCCTGCTGGAGTCGATGAAGATGGAGATCCCCGTGCTGGCCGAGGAGCCGGGCACGCTCGCCGAGGTCAAGGTCGAGGTCGGCGACGTCATCCAGGCCGGCGATGTGATCGCCGTCTACGAGTAGTGAACCGGCCCCGGCCCGTCGTCGCCCCCGTGTCCTGAGATGTCCACCCTCTCCGACCTGCTCGCCGAACACACCACGCTGTCCGACTCGGCAGCCGCGCATCTGCAGCGCCTCGTCGCCGAATGGCAACTGCTTGCCGACCTCTCGTTCGCCGACCTCCTGTTGTCGGTGCGCACGGAGGCGGGCGCGGTCGTCACGGTCGCGCAATGCCGTCCCAACACGGCCTCGACGGTCTTCCCGACCGACGAGGTCGGCCGCGTCATCGACACCGAAGCCCATCCACAGGTGTTGCGCGCCTTCACCTCCGCCCGCATCCTGCGCGACGAGGACCCCACCTGGTTCGGCGCGACGGCCATGCGGCAGGAAGCGGTTCCGGTCGGCTTCGACGGCGAGGTGATCGCCGTGGCGACCCGAGCTGTCGACCTCACCCACCCGCGCCTGCCGTCGCCGCTCGAACTCGCCTATCAGGACTCGGCCGACGATCTGTGCCAGATGGTCGCCGACGGCACGTTTCCGCACGAGGAGGGGAATCCGCGCGGCTTGTCGACGCCCCGCGCCGGCGACGGCTTCGTTCGTCTCGACGGACAGGGCCTCGTCACCTACACCAGCCCGAACGCGCTGTCGGCCTTCCACCGGATGGGGTGGACCGCCGAACTCAATCACACCCGCTTGTCCGACGTCGTCAAGCAACTCATCACCGAACCGTTCGAGGCCGACGACGTCGCACTGATGCTCGACATCGCGGCCGGCGTCGCCGAGATCCCGACCGGCCCCTACCGCGACATCGGGATGCGCGTGGAGGCAGACGCCCGCCGCGCGACGGCCCTGATCCGCGCCGTGCCGCTCCGTCCGCGCGGCGAGACGACCGGAAGCGTCGTCCTGATCCGGGACGTCACCGAGGTCAAGCGACGCGACCGCGCACTCATCAGCAAAGACGCCACCATCCGCGAGATCCACCACCGGGTGAAGAACAACCTGCAGTCGGTCTCGGCGCTGTTGCGACTACAGGCGCGGCGCACGTCGAACTCCGATGCCCGCGAGGCGCTCAACGAGGCGGTGCGCCGAGTGGCCTCCATCGCGCTCGTCCACGAGTTGTTGTCGGGCAGCGTGGACGAGGAGGTCGACCTCGACGAGGTCGTCGATCGTCTGGTCCCGATCCTGGTCGATGTCGCGTCGGGGGAGGCGCGGGTGGCTGTGCGCCATCGCGATCGGCTCGGCGTGCTGACCGCCGAACTCGCGATGCCGCTGGTGATGGTCCTCACCGAACTCATCCAGAACGCGATCGAACACGGCTTCGACGGCGCGCCGCACGATGACGCCGAGATCGCGGTCGTCGCCGAACGGGATGTGCGCGGCCTTCGAATAGCGGTCCGCGACAACGGTTCCGGTCTCCCGGAGCATTTCGATCTGGCCACGTCCGACCATCTCGGCCTGCAGATCGTCAAGACCTTGGTGTCCATCGAACTGGGCGGTGAGCTCGACATCCGGTCCAATCCGGGTGGCCCGGGAACCGAAGTGGGTGTCTACATTCCGCTGCGCTCGTGAGCCGTGGTCGCGTACCGCATTGTCTGACCGCGGTTTCCGCCGGACGGTGGGGACGAGAGCACGAAAAAACCCGGCCGCGGCCGGTTTTCTTCGAGTCCGGGACGATGCCGGCCGTCGAGGCCTAGACGCTGCTCCGGGTACGCGTACGTGCGGTACGGCGCTTGAGTGCGCGTCGCTCGTCCTCGCTCATGCCGCCCCACACTCCGGCATCCTGGCCGGACTCGAGGGCCCACGACAGGCAGTCGGCGGTGACGGGGCACCGCGCGCAGACGAGCTTCGCGTCGGCGACCTGTGCGATGGCCGGGCCGCTGGTCCCCACGGGGAAGAACAGTTCCGGATCCTCGTCGCGACAGATGGCCTTGTGACGCCAGTCCATTCCACTACTCCTTCGGGCGCGTTCGCACCACTCGATCGTCTTGCTGGTGATTGTCGGCTGTAACTCTCAGTTCACGCGGCGCACCAAATGTTTCCGCGTTGTTGCTTGTGAATACTTTCACGAATCGGGCCGAAGTCAATGGGTTTGCTTCACACGTGGGCAACATCACGTCACCCGCCTAGCACTCCGGTCGCGGACTCCCGAAGGGGGGTCCGGGCACTTTGTCTCACGGCCTTGTTGTAGCCTACGCGTCTCGCGGCGGTACTGTCGACGACTTTCTGCAGGTCGCGACCCCGTCGCCGGTGAAAAACGCTCGTGACGTGGCCGGACGCCGAGGGTATTGTTCACCACATGCGCCGACGATGTTGATCCACACCGCCCCGGCGGCCCCACCGCAGGCTGACAGCCGCGGCGGTGGGCTCCGCCCTCCTCGAAGACCTCATCCCGCTCTACCCGCTGTACGCCGTCCTCTTCGCCGACCCCGGGATTCCGGGCGCCGGGCTCGGGCCCGCCGAGATCTCGGCGCTGTTCGTGATCTGGTCGGTGTCGTCGGTGATCGTCGAGGTCCCCACCGGTGTGCTGGCCGACCGCGTGTCCCGACGGAAGCTGCTGGTCGCCGGTCCGCTGATCACCGCGTCGGGTTTCGCGCTGTGGACGGTGGCGCCGTCGTTCGTTGCCTTCGCCGCCGGATTCGTCCTGTGGGCCCTCGGTGGAGCGTTGCGGTCCGGCACGACACAGGCGCTGGTCTACGACGAGCTGAACCGGCTGAGGCGCTCGCAGGACTACGCCCGACTGACCGGGCTCATGCGGGCGGCCGGGGCCATCGGAGTGATCGGCGGCACCGCGGCGGCCGCACCGTTGTTCGCGTGGGGCGGCTACGACGCCGCAGGCGCCGCCAGCGTCGTCGCCTGCGTGTTGTGTTCGGTGATGTCGGCGATGCTGCCCGAGGGTCGAGAGGCCGCCGCCGATCCACCGGAACCCGAGGACGCGGACCCCGACCTCGGTTGGCGGGAGATCGTCCGCCACGGCTGGGGCTCGGTGCGGACGCAGCCGGTCGCACGGCGCATGTTGCTGCTGGGTGTGGCGCTGACCTGGGTCGCGGCGCTCGACGAGTATCTCCCGTTGCTGATCGCGTCGTTCGTGGTCGACGCCGCCGCCGAGCCCGATCCGGCGGCGGTCGCGCTGCTGATGATCGTGGTGTCGGCCGGTGACATCGGCGGCGCGCTCGCGGCGGGGCGGTTCCGGTCGGTCGACGCGATCGGGCCGGCGGTGGGGGTGGGCGCGGTCGTGCTCATCGGGTCGGCGCTGTGGGGGCACCCGGTGGGCGCCGCGGGCGTCGCGACGGCGTTCGGGATCCTGGGGTGGGCGCGGGTCGTGGCCGACGCCGAACTGCAGGACCATCTGAGATCGGCATCGCGGGCCACCGTCACCTCGCTGGCCGGGATGGGCGAGGAGGTGGTCGCGATCCTGGCCTTCGCCGGCTGGGCGCTGGGGTCGACATGGCTGGGTCCGGCCGGGCTCTTCGCGGCGGCGGCGCTGCCCTACGTCGTGATGTCGGCGGTGCTGATCGGCGGTGCGATGACCGTGAGGGCGTCGCGGCGATGACGAAAACGTATGTCGCGGAACGCCCCGATGTAATCGCCGTCCATCTGTACGTCGATCGGGGCCTCCGCGCGGAAGCACACCTCGTCGACGTCGTCATCCCGAAAGAGGTGGCGTGCCTTGGGATCTGCCTGTGACAGGAGTCGCGTCGCCAGCGGGAGGTTACGGAACACACCGGTGGAGGTCGCCACGAACACCCCGAGGCCGGTGTGGAAACCGGTGCCGGGGTTGGTGCGGATCTCGCGCGGTCCGAGATAGGTCCACGGGCTGGTGTTGGACACGAAACCGTAACGCGCGCCGACGATCCGGTTCCGGCCCGGGATCTCGACGTCGAACGTGGCCGACGAACCGGACTGCTTCAGGAAGCTGGTGATCGTGGTCCACAGGTATCGGGCCGGCGTCGCGGTCTTGCCCGCGTGCCGCTTGTCCTCCATCGCGTGGATGACGACCGCGTCCATGCCCATGCCCGTGTTGAACAGGAACCAGCGGTCATCGGTGTGGCCGAGTCCGATCCGGCGACTGCGTCCCGCGTCGAGGAGGGTGATGATCTGCTGTGTCGCGAGCAACGGGTCGGGATCAATCCCCAGCGTGCGGGCGAAGACGTTGGCGCTACCGCCGGGGATCACGGCCAGGGCGGGCCGCCGCCGGTCGGGATCGCTGCTCGACGGCGGGTCGAGCAGTCCGTTGGCGGCCTCGTTCACCGATCCGTCGCCGCCGTGCACGATGACGGTGTCGAAGTCCTGGGCCGCGGCGCGCGCGGCGAGCTCGAACGCATGCCCGCGGTGCGTGGTGAGTTCGACGTCGAGGTGGAAATGCGCGCTCAGGGTGTGCGCCAGCGCGTCGCGGCCGGCCGGACTGGTCGCGGTGGCGAACGGGTTGACGATGAGCATGACACGCACGACACCCGAGGATATGGGGTCGTCGCCGCCCGCGCGTAATCGCGCGGATGTGTACGGCGCCATCGCTCCGGTACGCACACCCG
The DNA here is from genome assembly GCF_001418765.1 of Gordonia sp. HS-NH1. Taxonomy (NCBI): domain Bacteria; kingdom Bacillati; phylum Actinomycetota; class Actinomycetes; order Mycobacteriales; family Gordoniaceae; genus Gordonia; species Gordonia sp. HS-NH1. Next base: position 40,296 of record NZ_LIYC01000011.1, on the reverse strand, counting down.
CGGAGGTCCGCGCGGGGGGACCAAATATCCTGGGACGGTGAGCACCGAGAACGGCCGTCCGGAGTCCGATACCGATCCGTCGGTGACCCCGCGCCAGATCAAGATCGCCGGTGCGGTGACCACGCTGCAGGGGCTGGCCGGTGTTGCGGTCGCGGTGATCTTGGTCGTGCGCGGCCTGGCCGGGCACGAGGAGACCACCATCAGCGGTTACGGCACCGCGGCCTGGTTCGGCATCATCGGCGGGGGAGTGCTGGTCGGCGGTCTGGCGCTGCTCTCGGGGCGGCGGTGGGGACGTTCGATCGCCATGGTGGCGCAGATCCTGCTGCTGCCGGTGGCGTATTACCTGTTCACGAGCGGATGGCCGGTGTTCGGCGTGCCGCTGGCACTCGCGGCGCTCGCGGTCCTGGTGATGCTGTTCAGTCCGGCGTCCATGAGATGGCTCGCCGACGAACTCGAACCCGAGCGCTGACATCCTCCTCCGGCCGGTTCTCCTCCGTCCGGGTACGCCGCGCGGCCGAGGTGGACTCTCATCCGACGATCCACGCCCGGGCGGTCGTACAGTAGGGCGCATGACGCGCATCCTCGCGATTGCCAATCAGAAGGGTGGGGTCGCCAAGACCACCACGGTGGAGTCCCTCGGTGCCGCCCTCGCCGATCTCGACGTCTCCGTCCTCGTCGTCGATCTCGACCCGCAAGGGTGTCTCACCTTCTCGCTCGGGCACGATCCCGATCAGCTCACCTCCTCGGTCCACGACGTGTTGCTCGGTGACGAGGAGATCGCCGATGTCCTGCTCGACACCGAGGACAAGGTCACCCTGCTGCCGGCGACCATCGACCTGGCCGGCGCCGAGGCGCTGCTGTTGATGCGCCCCGGGCGGGAGTATGCCCTCAAGCGTGCACTCGCGGAGGTGAGCGAGGACTTCGACGTCGTGATCGTGGACTGCCCGCCGTCGCTCGGTGTCCTCACGCTGAACGGTCTCACCGCGGCCGACGAGGTGATCGTGCCGCTGCAATGTGAGACGCTCGCCCATCGCGGCGTCGGACAGTTGTTGCGCACGGTCCGGGAGGTCCAGCAGATCACCAACCCGAACCTCACGATGTTGGGTGCGGTGGCCACCCTCTTCGACGCCCGGACCACGCACAGCCGCGACGTTCTCGCCGACGTCGCCGATCGGTACGACCTGCCGGTGCTCGACCCGCCCATCCCGCGCACAGTGCGTTTCGCCGAGGCCTCCGCATCCGGGACGTCGGTCATGCGGGGGCGAAAGAACAAGGGCGCGACGGCATATCGCGCGCTCGCCGAGAATCTGTGGAAGCACTGGGAGGCGGGCGCCGAGGTCGGCACCTTCGAGGTCTGAGTCGGGTCTGAGGTCCGGGGGGCCGTGGGGGTCAGCCCGGACCGAAGGCCTCGATCCGGGGTCCGTGCTGTTCGACGACGATGTCGCCGAGGACACGCAGACTCACCACGGGCGCGGCCGGTTCGCTCCGGGCGAGCGGGATGGACCGGATCTCCCGGCCGGTCGCGACGTCGCGGACGCTGATCCCGGTGGTACTCGGCAGCAGGAGTTGTCCCGCCATCATCTGGCCGGGTCCCAATGTGCCGGGGACCTGGTAGATCGGATTCAGTGTCTGGGCATTCAGGACGACGGTCGCCTTCCCGGTCCAGTAGGTGACGATCCCGTCGGAGGAGATCGGGGCGCTGCCGGCGGGTGGCGTCGAGTCGCCTGCGACGGTGTTGGTCCCCGCCGCGTTCGCGTCGGTGTCGAACCGGCGGATCGCCGGCCCGCTCTCGGCGTCGAACGTGGGCGGTTCGGCCGGTGCGGCGCCACCGTCGTACACGGCGATCCCCGACGACGACATCGCGATGACCACGGGCGGCGGTCCGCTCACGTCGCCGGTGATGAGGGTCGACCCGTACTGTTCGACCTTCTCGTCGTCGCCGAGTACCGCGCCGAGGACCGTGAGCCGATACCCGGGGTCGTCGGCGCAGCGTTCGACGACGGCCACGCGGTCTCCCGACACCACCGACGAGAACAGCTCGCAGTCGACGCGATCGGGCGCGTCCTCCGGTCGGACCGGCGCCTCGACCCGGCCGTATTCGATTCCGCGAACGAGATTGGAACCCCAGGTCTCCATCCGGCGGGGGCCCTGCGCGACGACGTACCCCGAGTCGGTCGCGAGCCGGACCTCCGGGTCGGCGTCGCTGGTGCGGGCGCCCTTCCGGCTGCCGGTGCCCGCATCGAGAGCGGTCACCTCCGAGCAACCGCGGCTGTTGCGGTACACGGCCAGCGCCATATCGGCGCTCCCGGTCCAGGCGGTACCGACCGCACACAGGTCGAGATCGCGGCTGTACGACCAGAGTTCGCGACCGGTGGCCGGGTCGTGCCCGACGACCCGTCCGCCGTTCCCGGTGACGACGGCGGAGGTGCCGATCGCCGGGGCGCGGGTGGCGTCGGAGTCGGCCCGCCAGCGTGCGACGAAACTCGCGGGCACAGACTGTGCCGGCTGCACCGCGGCGGGTTCGGCCGCGGCCGGCACGCTCACGGTGTGGCGAACCGGGCTGAGGGCCCAGGCGGTGACGCACAGGGCCGCGACGACGACCACGATGGCCGCGGTGACCGCGAGATCGATCGGGCGGCGCCGTTCGGGCCTGACTCGTGCCACGCGGGTCAGCCGGTGGTCAGTCGGCGACAGCTGCTGTGGACTCCGGCGCGCCGGCGTCGGACGCGGCGGTCTGCTCGCCGGCGGGCTTGCGGTTGGCGCCACCGCGGCGACGACGACGGCGGCGCGGCTTCGCGGTGCCGTCGGCGGCAGGCGTTCCGGCGTCGGCGCCGGACTCGGTCGTCGTGGTCTCGGTTGTCGCGGACTCGGCAGCCGATTCGGTGGACGTCCCATTGGCGTCCGTTTGTCCGCCCCGGGTGCGACGGCGGGTGCGGGTCGAGCGCTTGCGCGGCTCGCGGTCCGCGCGCGTCTCCCGGGTCTCGTCGGGGTCGCGCGGCGGCTTGGCGGCGGCGATCCGGCCCGTCTTCGACTCGTCGATCGACAGGTCCGACCGGAGGTGTTCCGACGTCGAGTAGGTCTCCGGCGGATCGGGGATACCGAGGTTCAGCGCCTTGTCGATGAGCTCCCAGCGGTGCAGCTCGTCCCAGTCGACGAGGGTCACCGCGATACCCGTGCGCCCGGCGCGACCGGTACGGCCGATGCGGTGCACGTAGGTCTTGTCGTCTTCGGGGCACTGGTAGTTGATGACATGGGTGACGTCGTCGATGTCGATGCCGCGGGCGGCCACGTCGGTGGCGACCAGCACGTCGATGGTGCCGTCGCGGAACCGCTTGAGCGCCTTCTCGCGGGCGACCTGGCCGAGATCGCCGTGGACCGCGCCGACCTTGAAGCCGCGCTCGGCGAGGTCGTCGGCGACCTTCTGCGCGGTGCGCTTGGTGCGGGTGAAGATCATCGTGGCGCCGCGACCCTCGGCCTGCAGGATGCGGGCGACGAGCTCGGCCTTGTCCAGCGCGTGCGCCCGGTAGGCGTACTGCTTGGTGCGGTCGTGGACCGCGGAGTCGTTGGCGTTCTCGGCCCGGATGTGGGTCGGCCGGTTCAGGAACGTGCGGGCCAGGGTGACGATCGGACCGGGCATGGTCGCCGAGAACAGCATCGTCTGACGAGGCGCCGGCAATGCGGACATGATGCGCTCGATGTCGGGCAGGAAGCCGAGGTCGAGCATCTCGTCGGCCTCGTCGAGGACCAGGATCGACACCTTGCCGAGGACGAGGTGGCCCTGCTGGGCGAGGTCGAGGAGCCGGCCCGGGGTGCCGACCACGACGTCGACGCCGGACTGCAGTTCGGCGATCTGCGACTCGTAGGGACGGCCACCATAGATCGAGGTGACCTTCAGGGGGCGCTTCGTGCCATCGGCCAGGGTGACCTCGAGCGACGGCGCCGCCACCTGGAGATCGCCGGTCACCTGCACGCACAGCTCGCGCGTGGGCACGATGATCAGCGCGCGGGGCGTGGTGTCCAGCGGACGGACCCCGGACTCCTCGGCATGGGCGAGCCGGTGCAGCAGCGGGATGCCGAAACCGAAGGTCTTGCCCATGCCGGTGCGGGCCTGGCCGATGAGGTCGTGGCCTTCGAGCGCCAGCGGCAGGGTCAGTTCCTGGATCGCGAAGGTGTGGGTCTTGCCGTCTGCGGCAAGGGCCGAGACGATACGGTCGTCGACGCCGAGCTCGGCGAAGGTGGGGGCGGTGTGGGTGTCGTCGACGATGGTCGTCTGCACGGCGGAATCGCTCATGTGCGGTTGTGTGCCTTTCTGGGCCGGTCTGCGCGCGATGTGTTTCGGTGCGCGCACGGAGAAGGCTCGAAAGTGCACGCGCATATGTCGTAGTGGCACCGGGGATGTGACCGGGTATCGCGAGGAACTCGCAGTTCGGCGAGCAACGCCGTCGTCACATCCACACGCTCGCGCCGGCGAGCACGCGCTCCACGCGCAGCTCAGCGGGCAAGCGACGGGGGGTCCCGTCGGAGTGCACCGCCGTCGAGTGTACTTGGTGCCCCGCGGCGGCCCGCTACCATCACCTCATGGCGCCTGCATCCGACCCGTCCGAGTCGACCCCGTCACCTGCGACGTCCACCTCGGTGGCGTCGGCCGAGATGCGGGATTCGGCGATCGGGAAGCTGTTCGCCGTGCTGCTCGCCGGCGAGTTCGCCGCGTTCCACCGGCTCATCGAGGAGTCGGCGATGGCGCCGGATGTGCCCAGCCGCATCGCGATCGCCCGGATGGCGGCCTCCGAGGTCGGCCACTTCGACCGGCTCGCCGAGCGGGTGGAGGCGATGACCGGCCTCGGCGCCGCGGAAGCCGTCGAGCGCTACCGTTCGGTGTTCGATCAGTATCACCGCGCGACGACGCCGAAGACCTGGTACGAGGCGCTGGTCAAGGCGTATGTCGGCGACGGACTCGCGGCCGACTTCTACGCCGAGCTCTCCGACATGCTGCCGCCGGACTCGCAGGCCGTGATGGCCGAGGTGATGTCGGAAACCGCCAACTCCCAGTTCGCCCGTGACCAGGTCCGGGCGGCGGTCGAGGCCGACCCGTCGATCAAATCGGCCCTGGTGCTGTGGGGCCGCCGGCTACTCGGCGAGGCCATCACCCATGCGCAGTGGGTTCTCGCCGCCGAGGAAGAGGTCACCGATCTGCTCTTCGCCGGGGCCAGTTCGCTGACCGGCGTCGCCGGGTTCTTCGACGTCGTCGCCGGCAAACACGCCGAGCGGATGGCCGACCTCGGCCTCGCCTGACCCGGACCTGACCACGGCGGTCTCGGCCGACGGTGTTTCGCTCTGAGCGGAGTGGCTGTCCCGCCGTACCCCGGCTGCACTAGCCTTGTGCGGCAAGCGTTGACAGACACCGAGGAGGGCGGCACATGGCCGTGGAAGTGAAGATCGGCATCACCGACAGCCCGCGGGAGCTCACCATCGCGTCGACCCTGACCAGCGACAAGGCCTTCGCCGAGGTCGAGGCGGCACTGGGTGGCAAGCAGCAGCTGTTGTCCCTCGTGGACGACAAGGGCGCCCGCTACCTCATCCCGGTCACCAAGATCGCCTATGTCGAGGTGGGCGCGTCGGAGAACCGCCGCGTCGGATTCGGTTCCTGACCGGCCGCACAACCAGATCGACGAGAAGGGGCCTGTACGCCGGATGGCGTGCAGGCCCCTTCTCGTGCCGCAAGTGGTTCAGGCGGTGCCGTTGACAGTCGGCCCGCTCGGCTCGCTCCCGGCGCCGGTCGCATCCGGCTGCGCGTCGGCCACACTCGGCTCGACAACCGGCTGCGCGTCAGCCGACGCCGTCTGTCGCGGGAAGTGCGACAACCCGCCCCAGAGGAGAGCGACCGTGGTGTCCACGGCGGTCTGCTTGTCGACCGGGCGCTTGGCCTCGAGCCAGTAGCGGGCGTTGACCTGGCTGGCACCGACGAGCCCCGACGCGAGCATCCGCGAACGGTACGGATCTAGACCGGAATCGTGCATGACCAGGCCGTACACGGCGTCGACGCACGCCTCGGTCGCGCCCTCCACCCGGCGGATGACGGCGGGATCGGAGGCGTCGGAGGAGAAGATCAACCGGTAGCCCGAGTTGTCCTGATCGATGAAGTCGAAGAAGGCCTGGACCGCGGCACGGACGCGCTTGAGGTTGTCGGTGGTCGTCCGCAGGGCGGTGTTGACGTCGCTGACCAGCTTCTCGGCGTGGCTGTCCACGACCGCGATGTAGAGGTCGAGCTTCGACGGGAAGTGTTGATACAGAACGGGTTTGCTCACTCCCGCGTGCACCGCGATCTCATCCATGCCGGCCGCGTGGTAGCCGCGTTCGACGAAGATCTCACTGGCCGCGTCGAGCAACTGCATACGTCGTGCGCTGCGCGGCAGGCGAGTGCTGCGGCCGGGCACGGCGGACGCGTTGGTTGCGGTCGACATGCCCAAGAGAGTACTCGGCGGAGCTTCCTGCGCAGTATCGGTGGTCTGCTGTGAGAAAGTTGACCGGTGAGCCGCACAGAGGACGGTGGCCCCGGGTCCGAGCGTGGCCGGGTGCGTGCCAAGGATGTCGGCCCGAGATCGTCGGGACGCCCCAGACCGGACCAGCCGCTACGAGCGCGCTGGGACCCGACCGACGACAGCGGACGTCCCCGCGTCGACCGCGATGCCCAGCCGGAATACAAGAAGCAGTCGGCGCTCGGGCGGTTCGTCTCGACCTATGGGTGGCGTGCCTATGCGATCCCGGTGCTCACGATCCTGACGATCGCGCTGATCGTCGTCACCATCCGGGACGGCCGGACCGATGCGCTCGAGCCGGCGGCGGCCGCCAGCCCCGACTCCGCGGCGCGCAACACCGACATCAGCAAGGAGACCCGCCCGATCGGTGCCCCCACCGGCGACATCCAGGCGGCCGCGCTGCCCGCCGGGACGCTGCCCCAGGGCGGCCCGTTCACCGACCGGGCCCGCAAGACGTTCCGGGTCCTGCGCGGCGGCGGTCCGCCCGTCGGCACCGGCGGGCAGGTGTACACCTACACGGTGGAGGTGGAGAACGGCCTCAACCCGCAGGACTACGGCGGTGACCCGACCTTCGCGAAGATGGTGGACACGACGCTCGCCAACCCGCGCAGCTGGATCGGCGACGGCCGCGTGTCCTTCCGCCGTGTCGACCGCGGCGAACCCGACCTCCGCATCTCGCTCACCTCGACCGGCACCACCCGCGAGTTGTGCGGCTACCAGATCCGCCTGGAGACCTCGTGCTATTACCCGCCGCAGGCGCGGGTCACGCTGAACGAAGCCCGATGGGTGCGCGGTGCGCTGTCCTATCAGGGTGACGACGTCGCCTACCGGCAGTACCTCATCAACCACGAGGTCGGTCACGGCATCGGCTACGAGGCGCACGAGGCGTGCCGCGAGGACGGCGCGCTCGCGCCGATCATGATGCAGCAGTCCTTCGGCGTCGCGAACTCCGAGATCATGGCTCTCGACCCACAGATGAAGGCCAACCGGACCTTCGTGTGCCGTCCCAATCCCTGGCCGTTCCCCACCCGCTGACCGGGAATGCCGCCGCGGACTCATCCGTTGTGCCGGGGGTACGTAGTCAGCCCGAACAATGGAGGCGTTCGTGTCATCGCAAGGGTCGCCCACAGGGTCGCTGCCGCCGCTGGTGGAACCGGCCGCGGAACTGAGCAACGAAGAGGTGGCCCGCTACAGCCGTCACCTGATCATCCCGGACGTGGGGATGGACGGTCAGAAGCGTCTGAAGAACGCCAAGGTGCTGGTGATCGGCGCCGGCGGACTGGGTTCGCCGACACTGCTGTACCTCGCTGCGGCGGGCGTCGGGACGATCGGCATCGTCGAGTTCGACATCGTCGACGAATCCAACCTGCAGCGCCAGGTCATCCACGGCCAGTCCGACATCGGCCGGCCCAAGGCCGAGAGCGCGCGGGACTCCATCCTGGAGATCAACCCCTTCGTCACCGTCAACCTGCATGACCAGCGGCTCGAGCCCGAGGGTGCGATCGAACTGTTCTCGCAGTACGACCTCATCCTCGACGGCACCGACAACTTCGCGACCCGGTACCTGGTCAACGACGCCGCGGTCCTCGCGCACAAGCCCTACGTGTGGGGGTCGATCTACCGCTTCGAGGGTCAGGCCTCGGTCTTCTGGGAGGACGCCCCCGACGGCCGCGGTCTCAACTACCGCGACCTTTACCCGCAGGCACCGCCGCCCGGGATGGTGCCGTCCTGCGCCGAAGGCGGTGTACTCGGCATCCTCTGCGCCTCGATCGGATCGATCATGGGCACCGAGGCCATCAAGCTGATCTGTGGGATCGGCGAGCCCCTCCTCGGTCGTCTCATGGTGTACGACGCCCTCGACATGACCTACCGGACCATCAAGATCCGCAAGGATCCGGAGGGTGAGCGGATCGCCGGTCTCATCGACTACGACGACTTCTGCGGTGTCGTCTCCTCGGAGGCGTCCGACGCCGCCGCGGGGTCGACGCTGACCGCCGTCGAACTCAAGCAGAAGATCGACGCGGGCGAGAAGCTGGCGATCATCGACGTCCGGGAGCCCGTCGAATGGGACATCGTCCGCATCGACGGCGCGACCCTCATCCCGAAGGGCGACATCCTCTCCGGCGAGGGTCTCGCCAAGGTGCCGCAGGACCGGCCCACCGTGCTCTACTGCAAGACCGGCATCCGGTCCGCCGAGGCGCTCGCTGCGCTGAAGCGAGCCGGTTTCGCCGACGCCACGCACCTGCAGGGCGGCGTGACCGCGTGGGCGAACCAGGTCGACAAGACGTTGCCGGTCTACTGAGCCCGGTCATCGATCCGCACGTCGGTGCGGGTGGTTGCCGCGTGCCTTCCGGAAACGGACTACCGCGCTCGGTAATCTGGCCGACGTGAACACCGTCGAGCCGCCCGGACACGTGTTGAACACGTTCGGGCTCACCGCCCACCCGCCCATCGCGATGGGGGAATCGTGGGTCGGCGGGTGGCGTGTCGGCGAAGTCGTGCTCTCACTGGTTCCCGACCACGCGCGCGCCGCGTGGTCGGCGTCGGTGCGCGAATCCCTGTTCGTGGAGGGGATGCGCATCGCGCGTCCGTTCCGCGCCACCGACGGCCGGTATGTGGTGTCGGGCTGGCGGGCCGACACCTACATCGCCGGGACGCCCGAACCGCGGCACGACGAGGTCGTCCTGGTCGCCGACCGGCTGCACGAGGCGACCGCCTCGCTCGAACGGCCCCGGTTCCTGCTGCAGCCGCCTGCTCCGCCGCACACCGACGTCGACGTGTTCACCGCGGCCGATCGTGCCGCCTGGGAGGACGTCCCGCTGCGCTCGGCCCGGGCCGCCGGTATGGCCGAGCCGACCGCACCCGACGGTGTGCAGAGCGTCGACATGCTGAAAACCCTTGCGAAGCTTCGTAAGCCGGTGGACCTGCCGTCTCAGGTCGTGCACGGTGACCTCTTCGGCACGGTGCTGTTCGCCGGTGCCGCGGCCCCGGGGATCACCGACATCGTCCCGTATTGGCGGCCCGCCCCGTGGGCGGCGGCGGTCGCGGTGGTCGACGCCCTGGCGTGGGGTGGTGCCGACACCGAACTCATCCAGCGATGGTCGGATCAGCCCGAGTGGCCGCAGATGATGCTGCGGGCGACGATGTTCCGGTTGGCCGTCCACGCGCTGCACCCGCGGTCGACCTCGGGCGCACTGCCCGGGTTGCAGCGAGTCGTCGAACATGTACGTTTACTCGTATAACCGCAGCTCACAGCCCTGACTGACCGCTGACAGGGTTCTCACAACGCCCGTGTGACGGAGTGAGGACAACGTGACGATGCGGTCACCTCGCGGAAAATCCGCGCAACACGCCCCCTCCACACTTGGTCTCGAGTCGCACGACACCGGTGTCGGCGTCTTCCACGACAGCCACCACTGCACGCAGCCCTGTGCACGGCAGTGACACCACGTAGACCAGCAACCATCGGAGGCGGAGCCTTGGCATTCGCAGATCTCAGAGCACAACTGACACGGGACCACACGATCACCGACTGGGACCCGGAGGACCGGGTCGCCTGGGACAACGGCAATGCCGCGATCGCCAAGCGCAATCTGATCTGGTCGGTCATCTGTGAGCATGTCGGATTCTCGATCTGGTCCCTGTTCTCGGTGATGGCCCTGTTCATGGGCCCTGAGTACGGCATCAGCATGGACCAGAAGTTCGTCATCGCCGCCACCGCGACGCTGGTCGGTTCTTGCCTGCGTATCCCGTACACGCAGGCCACCGCCAAGTTCGGCGGCCGCAACTGGGCGATCTTCTCCGCCGTCGTGCTGCTCATCCCGACCGGGCTGACGATGATGCTGATGATGAACCCGGGCGAGTTCGGGTTCGGCTGGTTCCTCGCCGTCGCGGCCATCACCGGTTTCGGTGGCGGCAACTTCGCGTCGTCGATGACCAACATCAACGCGTTCTACCCGCAACGGCTGAAGGGCTGGGCGCTCGGACTCAACGCCGGCGGCGGCAACATCGGCGTGCCGGTCGTGCAGGTCATCGGTCTGCTGGTCATCTGGCTCGCCGCCGACCAACCCGAGATCGTGTGCGCCATCTACCTGGTCGCCCTGGCCGTCGCCGGTATCGGTGCCGCCCTCTACATGGACAACCTGGACCACCAGACGGCCAGCGGCCGGGCGATGCTCGACTGCCTCAAGTACCGCGACACGTGGCTGATCTGCCTGCTCTACATCGGTACGTTCGGTTCCTTCATCGGCTTCGGGTTCGCGTTCGGCCAGGTCCTCAACATCAGCTTCACCGAGGCCGGAGTCGCGAAGCCGGCGCTGGCAGCAGCGCAGATCGTCTGGATCGGTCCGCTGCTGGGGTCGGTCATCCGTCCTTACGGCGGAAAACTGGCCGATCGCGTCGGCGGCGGCAAGGTGACGCTGTACACCTTCATCGCGATGGTCTTCTCCGCGGCGATCCTCGTGGTCGCCGGCACGATCGCCGACAACAACGGCAAGACGATCACCGGCGCCACGTTGACGGCCTTCATCATCGGCTTCATCCTGCTGTTCCTGCTCTCTGGCCTGGCCAACGGGTCGGTCTACAAGATCATCCCGACCATCTGGGAGCACAAGGCGCAGGCGCAGAGCGGACTGAATTCGCTCGGGAAGACGAAGTGGTCGCGGAGCATGTCCGGCGCGCTCATCGGGATCGCCGGTGCCGCAGGCGGTCTCGGCGGTGTGGGTATCAACCTGGTGCTGCGCGCCAGCTACCAGTCCAACAAGTCGGCGACGATGGCCTTCTGGGTGTTCATGCTCTTCTACGTCCTGGCAGCGGTCGTGACCTGGTGGTTCTACGCCCGGCGCCCGATCGTCATCGCGGAGACCACCGATCTCGCGGTCACCGGTGCCCATGACGAAACGGCACCGACTGTCGACGGGACCGCATCGACCGGTGCTGCCGCCGAGGGCACCGACAAGCAGGCAACCAAGGAAGCGCTGGCCTGATCCTCACGGGACCGGCGAGGCAAGGGAGCAAAGAGCAGTGAACAGCGAAACCGCAACGCGCACAACCAAGACAGTTGTGGTGGTGGGCCATGGCATGGTCGGTCACCGCTTCGTCCAGGCGCTCCGCGAGCGTGACGCGACCGACCTGTGGCGTATCGAGATCGTCAGCGAGGAGATCGACCCGGCCTACGACCGGGTGGGGCTGTCCTCGTATGTCGGTGCCTGGCTTCGGGATTCTCTCGCACTCGAGGGGAACACGTACGCCGGGGACGATCGGGTCGTCACGCATCTGGGCGAGACCGTCACCGGCATCGATCGAGACGCCCGCCGGGTCGTCACCTCGAGCGGTCGCGAGATCGACTACGACGCAGTCGTTCTGGCCACCGGTTCCTACGCTTTCGTCCCGCCGGTTCCCGGCCACGACAACGACCGGTGCTTCGTCTACCGCACCCTCGACGACCTCGACGACATCCGGGCCGCGGCCGAGGCCGCCGGTCCGGGTGCGACGGGTGTGGTCGTCGGCGGCGGCCTGCTCGGACTCGAGGCCGCCAACGCACTCAAGCTCATGGGGATGACCCCGCACGTGGTGGAGTTTGCCCCGCGTCTGATGCCGATGCAGGTCGACGAGGGTGGCGGCGCGATCCTGAAGAACCTGGTGACCGAGCTCGGACTCGAGGTCCACACCGGGATCGGGACGTCGGAGATCGCCGACGCCGAGGACGGCGGCCTGCGGGTCACGCTGTCCGACGAGTCGACGATCGACGCCTCGCTCGTGGTGTTCTCCGCCGGCGTCCGACCGCGCGATCAGCTCGCTCGGGACGCGGGACTGGCCGTCGGCGAGCGCGGCGGCGTGCTCGTCGACGCCGGTTGTGGAACCGACGACGAGAACGTCTACGCCATCGGCGAGGTCGCCGCCGTCGAAGGCCGCTGCTACGGCCTCGTCGCCCCCGGTTACTCGACCGCCGAGGTGGTCGCCGACCGTCTGCTCGGCGGGACGTCGGAATTTCCCGGTGCCGACCTGTCCACGAAGCTGAAGCTCCTCGGCGTCGACGTGGCCAGCTTCGGGGATGCGTTCGGCACCACCGAGAACGCGCTGGAGATCACCTACCACGACGCGGTCGCCGGCCGGTACGCGAAGATCGTCGTCAGCGACGACGCGAAGACGCTGCTCGGCGGAATCCTGGTCGGCGACGCATCGGCCTACGCGATGCTCAAGCCGATGGTCGGCCGGGAGATCCCGGGCGACCCGGCGGCCCTCATCGCACCCGAGGGCGGCGCTGCGGTGGGTATGGACGCACTGCCCGACGACGCGGAGATCTGCTCGTGCAACGGCGTCTCGAAGGGTGCCATCTGCTCGGCGATCGCCGACGGCGCGTGCGACATCGCCGCGGTCAAGGGCTGCACCTCGGCCGGCACCACCTGCGGTGGCTGCCTGCCCAGCATCAAGCAACTGCTCGCCGCGTCCGGGGTCGAACTGAGCAAGTCGCTGTGCGACCACTTCACCCAGTCGCGCGCCGAGCTGTTCGAGATCGTCGCGGTGACCGGTATCCGCACGTTCTCCGAACTCGTCGACCGGTACGGCAGCGGGCAGGGTTGCGAGATCTGCAAGCCGACGGTCGCGTCGATCCTCGCGTCGACCTCCAGCGACCACATCCTCGAGGGCGAGCAGGCCGCGCTGCAGGACACCAACGACCACTTCCTGGCGAACATGCAGAAGAACGGCTCGTACTCGGTCGTGCCGCGGATGCCCGGTGGCGAGGTCACGCCCGAGCAGCTGATCGTGATCGGTGAGATCGCGCGCGACTTCGGGCTGTACACCAAGGTGACCGGTGGGCAGCGGATCGACCTGTTCGGTGCGCGCGTCGATCAGTTGCCCGAGATCTGGCGGCGCCTCGTCGACGCCGGGATGGAGTCGGGGCAGGCGTACGGCAAGAGCCTGCGGACGGTGAAGAGTTGCGTCGGTTCGACGTGGTGCCGGTACGGCGTGCAGGACTCGGTCGGCATGGCCGTGCTCCTGGAGAAGCGGTACCGCGGACTGCGCTCACCCCACAAGATCAAGTTCGGGGTCTCGGGATGTGCCCGCGAGTGCGCCGAGGCGAGGGGCAAGGACGTCGGCGTCATCGCCACCGAGCACGGCTGGAACCTCTACGTCGGCGGCAACGGCGGCCAGAGCCCGAAGCATGCGGTGCTGCTCGCCAGCGGAGTGGATGACGAGACCCTCGTCGCCTACATTGATCGGTACCTCATGTTCTACATCCGAACCGCCGATCGACTGCAGCGCACGGCGCCGTGGCTGGAGTCGCTCGAAGGTGGTCTCGACCATCTGAAGGACGTGGTGTGTGAGGACAGCCTGGGGCTCGCCGCCGAACTCGAGGAGGCGATGGCCCGCCACGTCGGCGGTTACCAGGACGAGTGGGCCGCGGTGCTCGCGGACGAGGACAAGCTGAAGCGGTTCGTCTCGTTCGTGAATGCGCCCGATGTCGTCGACCCGACGATCCGGTTCTCCGAGTACGAGCGCAAGGCGCCGGTGCTGCTCGACATGCCGGCGGTCCGTCCGGGTGCGACCGCTCCGTCGGGCCCCGATGGAGTGAGCGAGCGACCGGTGAGAGAAGGAGTGCCCACATGACCATCGCGCCAGGGGAGGCCGACACCATGTCCGCAGAGACGACACCCACCGGCGCCGCCACGGAGTGTGAGGGGAGCTGGGTGCGCGCTTGTTTGATCGACGACCTGATCGTCGGTCGCGGCGTCGCCGTGCTGGGTCCCGAGGGTGTGCAGGCCGCGCTGTTCCGTCTGCCCGCCGCCGAGTCCGATCGCGAGGCGGCGCCCGGGCGCTCCCGCCTGTACGCGATCGGCAACATCGATCCGTTCGGTCGCGCCGCGGTCCTCTCCCGGGGACTCACCGGCGACCGCGGGGGCGAACCCACCGTCGCCTCGCCGCTGGGTAAACAGGTCTTCGCGCTGCGCACCGGGATCTGCCTGGACGACGAGACGGTGTCGGTCCCCAGCTACGGTGTGCGGGTGGTCAACCGCATCGTCGAGGTGTTCTTCCCGGCGTGAACACCATGACCCCCGCCGGTGCAGACCCTGCCGGCGCAACCTCACCGGACCCCGACCCGTTGCCGCTCGCCGGTTTCACGATCGGGATCACCGCCGCGCGTCGCGCCGAGGAGTTCGCGGTACTGCTGGAACGACGCGGTGCCGAGGTGATGCAGGCCCCGACCATCCGCATCCTGCCGCTGGTCGACGACACCGAACTCGAGCGGGTGACCGAGGAACTCATCGCCCACCCGCCCGAGGTGATGGTCGCCACGACCGGTATCGGCTTCCGCGGGTGGGTCGAGGCCGCCGACGGGTGGGGTAACGCCGAGGCCGTCCTACGGGCGCTGTCCGATAGCCGGCTGATCGCACGCGGCCCGAAGGCCAAGGGCGCGATCCGGGCGGCGGGGCTGCGCGAGGAGTGGTCGCCGGAGAGCGAGTCCTCCTCGGAGGTCCTCGACCGGCTGCTGGAAGAGGGCGTCGACGGCGTCCGGATCGCGGTGCAGTTGCACGGTGCCACCAGCGAGTGGGAACCGCTGCCGGACTTCTGCACGGTGCTGCGCGCCGCCGGTGCCGAGGTGGTGGCGATCCCGGTGTACCGCTGGCATATGCACCCCGACGTGGCGCGCATCGACAAGATGATCGGCGCGGTGCTCCGCGGCGATCTCGACGCGATCACCTTCACCAGCGCTCCGGCGGCGGCGTCGATCCTGACCCGTGCCAAAGAACTCGGCAAGCTGCAGCAGTTCATCCACGCACTGCGGACCGCGGTACCGGTCATGTGCGTGGGCTCGGTGACCGCCAGTCCGCTGGAGGCGCTGCAGATCCCGACGATCTACCCGCGCCGGTTCCGTCTCGGCGCGCTCGCGCGCCTGATCACCGACGAACTGCCGCGGCGGAGCCACCTGCTGCGGGTCGCCGGGCACGACACCGCCATCCGCGGCCAGGCGGTCGTGGTCGACGGTGAGCTCCGGGAGATGTCGGCGACGAGTCTGCTCCTGCTCAAACTGTTGGCCCGCAACCCCGGTCGCGTGGTCTCGCGGCAGGAGTTGCTCGCCGGTCTGCCCGGCGACAGCTCCGACACCCATGCGGTCGAGGTCGCCGTCGCGCGACTCCGTGCCGCACTGGGGGATTCGAAGATGGTACAAACCGTCGTCAAGCGTGGTTACCGGCTCGCGGTCGACCTCGAGTACGACGCCGAAGACGAGTGAGAAGGAAGCGAGAACACATGCACGACAACCATGTACGGCTTCCGCACGGTGACCGGTTGCAGGGGTACAGCCCCGTCCTGGTCGCGCACGGGACCCGCAACCCGCACGGGGTCAACGTGATCGCAGAGATCGCCGAGGCCGTCAGCGCCCGCATCGGGCTCACCCGCACCGCATTCGTCGACGTCCTCGGACCGACGCCGAGCGAGGTCATCGCCGACCTGGAACGTCCGGCGGTGCTGGTGCCCGCGTTCCTCGCCTCGGGCTACCACGTCCGCAAGGACCTGCCCGAACACGTCGCGGCCGCCGGCCGGGCGGACACCGTCGTCACCCGGGCGCTGGGTCCCGATCCGGCCATCGCCTCGGTCGCCCGACTCCGGCTGGCCGAAGCGGGCTGGGAACCGGGCGACGCGGTCGTGCTCGCCGCCGCCGGGTCGTCGGACGAGAGTGCCTGCGGGCAGGTTCATCTGGCCGCCCGGCAGCTGGAATCGCTGATCGGCGGACGGGTCGAGGTCGGGTTCATCACGACCGCGACCCCCACTGTGCCCGAGGCGGTCGAGCGGGCCCGGCGCACGGGACGGCGGGTCGTGATCGCCAGCCACCTCCTCGCCCCGGGCCTGTTCCATCAGCGCCTGAGCACCTACGGCGCGGACGCGGTCGCCGCACCCCTGGGGCCGGACCCCAGGATCGTCGACCTGATCGTCACGCGGATGCGTGCGGCCATCAGTCCGTACCGACGTGTGCCGGTCCCGCGCCACGTCTGAGCTGCCCCGCAAACCCACCCTTTTTCGGCATATCCAGCACCCTCCAAGGGGGTGGGTATGCCGAGAACAGGTGGGTTTGCGGGTCGGTCACGTGGCGGGGTCCCACCGGCACTCGCGCAGTCGGATTCGCCCGTCGGTGACCGGAACACCCTCCGCCCGCAGCCGTTCCAGCTGACGAGTCGCGAGATGCGGCGCCGGCCGGCCGCCGGCGGGCACCACACGGTGCCAGGGCAGGTCGGCCGAATCGGTCCGCATGATCCAGCCGACGATCCGCGGGCTCGACAACCCGGCCGCGGCGGCCAGGTCGCCGTAAGTGCTCACCTGGCCGGCCGGAATGGCCGACACGAGTGCGCGGACCTGTTCGACCTGCTCCTCGGTGATGGCTGCCATCGTCGCCTCGACAGATGTCGTCGCTACAGCAGCGATCGGACCAGCGCGGCCGCGAGCCCGGGCTCGAGGAACGGCACCATGTGGCCGCAGTCGGCATGGTGGACGGTGACCTCGTCGCTGCGCTCGCTCGCGCACGCATCGAGGAAGGCCGGCCGCACGAACGGGGGCTGGACCTGGTCGGCGACCACCACGTGGGTGGGCACACCTGGCGGCGGAAGCACTGCGGGCCTTGCCATCTCGCTCCACGACGCCGCTGCGGCGGGTGCGCTCACCCGCCAGCCGACCCGGCCGCGCGGCCGGGGGACGAGGTGTTCGGCGAGTTCGGCCTCCATGAGCTGGTCGGGAACGGAGGCCCAGCCCTCCGCACGTTTCGCGGCGCGGGCGGTGTCGGCATCCGCGTAGTCCCAGTTGTCGAGACTGTCGGTGGCCACGTCGAGCGCGAATTCGGGGTCGAGGCCCTGCGCGGGGTCGAGCAGCACCAGCCCCTTCACCGCATCCGGGCGGCGGTTGGCCAGGTGCAACGCCAGCGCGCCACCGAACGAGTGACCCACGACGACCACCGGATGCTCATCGGCGGGGATGTGTTCGTCGATCACCGCGGACAACGCCCGCACCTGGTGCTCGATGCTCCATGGCGGTCGCCACGGGGACCGGCCGTGACCGATCAGATCCGGCGCGACGAGGCGCACGCCGGGGAGGTGATCGGTCAGCGCTGCCCAGCGGCGGCCGTGCCCGGTGAGTCCGTGGATCGCGAGAACCGCAGGACCGCTGCCGAAGACATGCGTGTTGAGAGCTGTCACCCGTCCATCCTGCCGTACGCCGCGCGGCGGACTCTGACACAGGTCGCGGGGACACAGGTCGCGGGCACGGCCGACGAGGCCGTCGGTGGGCCGTGATTCGATGGGTGCATGAGTCGGAAACCGGGTGCCCAGACCCCGCGGAGCGCGCTGCGTGCGCGACTCGTCGCGGCCCCCGACCCGACGGACCGGACCCGGTACTGGCCACCGTCGGTGGCGCAGGTGATCGACCCGCCCACGAGTCGGCCGGCGGACGAGGAGCAGGCGTGGCGCCCGGTGCGGGTGCACGGCGGCCCCGGGAGCGGAAAGACCGCGCTGATCGTCGACGCCGCGGTCGCCCGCCTGCTCGACCCCGCCACCGATCCGGAGTCGGTCCTCGTCCTGGCGTCGAGCCGACGCGCCGCCGTCGCGCTCCGGGAGGAGATCACCCGGCGCGTCCTGTCCGCGGGCTCGAGCGGTCGCCGGGTGCTCGGCGGTGCGCTGCGCGAGCCACTGGTGCGGACCGTGCACTCCTACGCCTTCGCGATCCTCCGCTTACAGGCGCAGGCCCACAACAATCCGCCGCCGCGCCTCATCACGGGGTCCGAACAGGATGTCGTCCTGCGTGAACTGCTCGCCGGTGACATCGAGGACGGCGCCGGGTACTGGCCTGCCCACCTACGGCCCGCGCTGGGCACCGACGGGTTCGCCCAGGCGTTGCGCGACCTGATGATGCGCGCCGCCGAACGCGGGGTGGGTCCGGAAGAGCTTGCCGCGCTGGGGCGTACGCACAAACGACCGGAGTGGGCCGCGGCCGCCCGGGCCTACGCGCAGTACGAGCAGAACATGCTGCTGCGCGGGGCGGTCGGGCTCGAGACCCCGGGGGCCTCGGCGCCCGCGGTCGACGCGGCCGAATTGATCGGGTCGGCCCTGTCGGCCTTCGCCACCGATCCCGACCTGCTGAGCGGCGAGCGTCGTCGTATCCGGCATCTGCTGGTCGATGACGCGCAGCATCTCGACCCGCAGGCGGCGCAGCTCATCACGCTGGTCGGCACCGGAACCCTCTCGACGATCATCGCCGCCGACACCGACCAGTCCGTGTTCGGATTCCGGGGTGCGAGTCCGCGATTCGCGGACGGGCTGGCCGAACCGGGCAGCCCGCTCGACATCCTGCTGGAACACGATCACCGCGCCCGGCCCGAGCTGTCCCGCCTCGGGCGCGCGATCGCCGCCCGGCTGCCCGGCGCTCGCCCGCACCCGTATCCCGACCCGGTGACGGATTCGGCCGACGCCGACCCGGGCGCGGCCGATGGGGGAGGCGCGGCCGCGGTGCGCGTGTACGGGTCTGCCGCGAAAGAGGCCACCGCCATCGCCGACCTCCTGCGGCGTGCGCATCTGTTCGACGGGGTCCCGTGGTCGCAGATGGCGGTCGTCGTCCGGTCGGTGTCACTGGCCCTGCCGCCGCTCCGACGCGCCTTCCGGTCCGCGGGCGTACCCCTGACGACGCCCGCGAGCGACCTGCCCCTGCATCGGCAACGAGCCGTCATCGGACTGATGCTGGTGCTGCGCGCCGTCGCCGCGCGGGCGGCCGCGGGAGCAGATGCCGACCTGCCCGACACCACCGACCCGGAGACCACCGACCTGTTCACCAGCGAGCTCTTCAGCACCGAGGACACGCTCACGTTGCTGTCCGGTCCGATCGGGGCGGCCGACCCGGGCTCGATGCGCCGTCTCCGACGCGGTGTGCGGCGTCTCGACGATGCCGATGACCCAGCAGGACAACCGGATTCGCTCACGTCGCTGACCCGCGCCATCCTCGACCCCGAGGTCGGCGCGCGCTATCGCCGACGGCTCACCGAGACCGAGGCGGCGCCGCTGGCCCGCGTGCTGGACGTCGTCGGTGCGGCCCAGCGGGTCCATGACGCGCGCCGCGGGATCGAGGAGACCCTGTGGGCGGCGTGGCAGGCCACGGGACTCGAGCGGCGGTGGGCGGCGTCGGCGGTTCGCGGCGGTCCGGCCGGCGAGCAGGCCGACCGCGACCTCGACGCGGTCATGGCGATGTTCGAATCCGCCGCGGACTTCTCTGACACACTGCCCGCGGCCGGGCCCGCCGGATTCGTGCACTACCTCTCCCAGCTCCAGATCCCGCGTGACACCCGGACAGCCACCGCGACGACCGACTCGGTGACGGTGCTGTCCGCACACGCCGCGGTCGGACGCGAATGGGAGGTCGTCGCCGTCGCCGGCGTCCAGGACGGGCTGTGGCCGTCGTTGCGCAGCCGCGGCGGTGTTCTCCAGACCGGGCAACTCGTCGACATCCTCGACGGCATGGCCGCCGACGCCGTGGACACCGTTGCCCGCGGGGCGACGGCGCTCGCCGACGAGCGCCGGCTCTTCCTCGTCGCCTGCACCCGGGCGCGTGGCCGGTTGCTCGTGACCGCGGTCGAGGACGGCAGCGGGGACGCGTCGCCGTCGCGGTTCATCACCGAACTCGCGGACCTGGTGGGTGATGCCGACGATCCGGCCGAATCCGCCCGCGCCGAGATCCGACTCGATCCCGGCGTCGACCGGGTGCTCTCGTTGCCCTCGTTGGTCGCCACGCTGCGATCGGCGGTGATCGCCGGGGCCGACGAGCCCGACGCGCCTCGCACCGAGGCCGCGGCGCGCCTGCTGGCCGAGCTGGCCGATTCCGACATCCCGGGCGCGCATCCGCGCGACTGGTTCGGGCTCGCCGCGCCCAGCACCGACGAGCCGCTGTGGACGCCGGAGTCGGGGGCGCTGACGCTGTCCCCGTCGAATGTCGATGCACTGACCCGCTGTTCACTGCGCTGGGTGCTCGAACGCAATGGCGGCCGCGACGGCGACGGCACCCCGGCACTGACCGGCAGCCTCGTGCACACACTCGTGCAGGCAGTCGCCGGTCAACTCGACCCGGCCGAGGTGACCGCGGCGCTGCGCGGCATCTGGGAGCGGGTCGACACCGGGGCGGGTTGGTACTCAGCTCGCGAACTCGAACGCGCGGAGAGCAT
This sequence comes from Gordonia sp. HS-NH1, assembly GCF_001418765.1. NCBI lineage: Bacteria > Bacillati > Actinomycetota > Actinomycetes > Mycobacteriales > Gordoniaceae > Gordonia > Gordonia sp. HS-NH1. The sequence continues at coordinate 19,569 of NZ_LIYC01000011.1, read as the reverse complement.
GCTCGGGCACTTCCGGGAGTGGCTGCGCATCTCACGCACCGAGCTCGAGGAGGTGGGTGTCGAACTGCCGGTCGACGCAACCATTCCCGCTGACCCCGGGTCGGAGTCCGACGAGCCCGCGGTCCGTCTCCGCGGGCGCGTCGACCGCCTCGAGACCGATGCCGACGGCCGGCCGGTCGTCGTCGACGTGAAGACCTCCAAGAACCCGATCACCAAGGCCGACGCCGACGAGCACGCCCAGATGGCGGCCTACCAGGTGGCGTTGGCGCACGGCGGGGTGCCGCAGTTCGGCGATGCCGCCCCGGGCGGTGCACGACTGGTCTACGTGTCGACCGCAAACCGCAATTCCGGTGCGGCCGAACGTATTCAGCCGCCGCTCACGCCGGAGTTGCTCGACGAGTGGATCGGGGTGGTGCGCCGCGCGGCGCGGGCGAGCATCGGACCGACGTACACCGCGACACCCAATCCCGGTTGTGTGCACTGCAACCTCACCACCAGTTGTCCCGCGCAGATCCCCGGAAAGGCGGTGACCGATGACTGACCTCCAGGACCGGACCGAGCGTCCGATCGTCGGGGCGAAGTCACTGGCGGCGGCGCTGGGCCTGCCCGATCCCACGCCCGAGCAGGTCGCGGTGATCGAAGCACCCATGGAACCGATGCTCGTCGTCGCCGGCGCCGGTGCCGGCAAGACCGAGACGATGGCCTCGCGTGTGGTGTGGCTGGTGGCCAACCAGCTCGTGGCCCCCGACGAGATCCTCGGCCTCACGTTCACACGCAAGGCCGCGAGCGAACTCGGTGCCCGTATCCGGCGCCGGCTCTCGATGCTCGCCGGGTCGCCGGCGCTGCGGAACTGGGATCCCGACGGCGCGTTGGGCGCCCGGCTGCGCGGTGCCGACCCCGAGGTCAGCACCTACCATGCCTACGCCGGCCGGCTGATCGCCGATTACGGGCTGCTCCTGCCGGTGGAACCGTCGTCGACCCTGCTCACCGAGACCGAGCTCTGGCAGCTGGCGTTCTCACTCGTGTCCGCCTGGCCGGGCGAACTGAACACCAAGAAGGTGCCGGCGAGTGTCACCGAGGCGGTCCTCAAGCTGTACGGCGAGATGTCGGAGCACCTCGTCGACATCGCCGACCTCGCCCAGGCGGGTTCCACGCTGTACGACCTCGTCGACACCCTTCCGAAAGGTCCCAAGCAGCGCGACAAACCGACTCAGGCGCTGCTGAAGGTCAAGGAGGTCATCGACGAGCGCCGCGAGCTGATCCCGATGGTGATCGCGCTGGGGGAGACGATGCGCTCACAGTCCGCGCTCGACTTCGGCAGCCAGATGTCGCTCGCCGCGCGGCTGGTGGTGTCCAATCCCGAAGTCGTGACGGCCGAACGGACCGCCTTCCGCGCGGTCCTGCTCGACGAGTACCAGGACACCGGTCACTCGCAACGGGTGCTGCTGTCGACGCTGTTCGGCGGGCACGGGCGCGCACCGGTCGCGGTCACCTCGGTCGGCGATCCCATCCAGTCCATCTACGGGTGGCGAGGTGCCTCGGCGGCCAACCTGCCGCGGTTCGCGCGTGACTTCCCGCGTCCCGACGGGACCCCGGCCCGGCGCCTGGAACTCCTCACCAGCTGGCGGAATGCGGCCCAGGGCCTGCGGCTGGCCAACCAGATCTCCGAAGAGCTCCGACGCCGCGGTATCCCGGTCAGCGTGCTCCGGCCTCGCCCCGACGCCCCGCACGGAACGGCGACGATCGCCCTGACCGAGACCGTCGTCGACGAACGGAACTGGATCGCCGACGCGATCGAGGAACGGTACCGGGGGGCGGAGGCCGCGGAGGTGGCACCTCCGACCACCGCGATCCTGGTGCGGCGCAACGAGGATTCGGCACTACTGGCCGCCGAGCTCGAGAGTCGGGGCATCCCCACCGAGGTGGTCGGCATCGGCGGGCTGCTGCATGTCCCGGAGATCGAGGACATCGTCGCGACCCTGCGCGTGATGGCCGACCCGATGGCCGGGACCGCGGTCATGCGCCTGCTCACCGGGGCACGCTGGCGGCTGGGCGCCAAGGACCTCGCCGCGCTGTGGCGGCGGGCCACCACCCTGGCGGCGGAGAGTTTCGCCGAGGCGGGCGGGGTGGTCACCAGCAGAGAGGCGCTCGACGCGGCCCTCGACGCCGTGCTGCCCACCGAGATCGTCGACCGGGCGGGCATCGCCGACGCCGTCGTCGACCCGGGCGAGCCGACCGACTACAGCCCGGAGGGCTACGCGCGCATCCGGGCCTTCGGCGCGCAGCTGGAGTCACTGCGCCGCCGCATCGGTCAGCCGCTGCCCGAACTCGTCGCCGACGTGGAGAACACGATCGGTGTCGGCGTCGAGGCGCAGATCCGTGCACGCCGCATGCGGGGCGCGATCACCGGTCGCGAACATCTCGACGCCTTCGCCGACTACGTCAGTCACTACGCCGATCGCCAGGGCGCGAACCTGCCCGGTCTGCTGGCTTTCCTCGATGCCGCCGAGACCATCGAGAAGGGCCTGGAACCGGGACGCATCGAGGTGGCCGAGCAGCGCGTGCAGATCCTCACCGTGCATGCGGCCAAGGGGCTCGAATGGGATGTCGTCGCGATCCCGCACCTGGCGAAGGGCATCTTCCCCAGCGCCAAGGCCGACACCACGTGGCTGGGCAGCGCGCGTGAACTACCGGCCGACCTGCGCGGCGATCTGGCCATCCCGGCCGAATCGGCCGACGGTGCGCCGGAAGGATTTCCGCTCCTGAAGATCGACACCGTCGCCGACCGCAAACAGCTCGAGGACGCCCTGACCGACCACAAGGCGGCGATCGGTGAACGGCGTCTCGAGGAGGATCGGCGGCTGCTGTACGTGGCCCTCACCCGTGCTCGGCACGACCTGCTGGTCTCGGCGCACCACTGGTCGGAGACCGGTGACAAACCGCGCGGCGGATCGGATTTCTTCGAAGAGCTGATGGTCGGCATCGACGAGGCCATCACCGACCCGAGCGTCGATTCGACCGGTCTGTCGGTCGCGGTGCGCACGCCGCCACCCGAACCGGACAGCCCGAACCCGTTGGCCGAGCGCGCGATCGCGGCGCCGTGGCCGCGCGATCCGCTCGGCGGACGCCGCGACTCGGTGCAGCGGGCGGCCGACCTGGTCACCGACGCCATCACCGCACGCGCAGCGCCCGCCCTGTTCGACGCCCCGGCCGGTGACGCCGGGTCCGCCACCGCTCCGCCGCCCGATCCGGCGGACGAGATCGGCGCATGGGAAGCGGAGGTGTCGGCCCTGCTCGCCGAGCACCACCAGGCCAATCAGGCGCTCGTCGAGGTGTCCCTGCCGACCCACCTGTCGGTCAGCCAGCTCGTCGAACTCGACGCCGACGAGGCCGAGTTCGCCCGTCGGCTGCGCCGCCCGACACCGTTCCGGCCCAACCCGATGGCGCGGCGCGGCACCGCCTTCCACGCGTGGGTGGAACGCTGGTTCGGGGCGACACGACTCCTCGACATCGACGAGTTGCCCGGCGCGGCAGACGCGACCGCGAGTCCGGACGCCGATCTCGAGGAGCTGCGGGAGGCGTTCCTGTCCTCGCCCTGGGCGAATCGCAGTCCCACCGAGGTGGAGGTGCCGTTCGAAACCGTCATCGGCGGGATCGTGGTGCGTGGCCGGATCGACGCGGCCTTCGCCGAGAAGGACGGTTCGTGGACGGTGGTGGACTGGAAGACCGGAGTCGTCCCCGAGCCCGCCCGCCGGGAGTCGCTGTTCATCCAGCTGGCCGCGTATCGCCTGGCGTGGGCGCAACTGGCCGGGGTGGAGACGACCAAGGTGCGGGCCGCGTTCCATTACGTGCGCGACGGGCACACCCTGGAGGCCGACGATCTGCCCGACGAGGCCACCCTCGCCGCCAAGCTCGCCCGATGAGGTCCGCGTCGAGAGGTTGGTCCCGCCAGATGAGTTGCGATGCGCCGAGGTGGGCTACATTGCAGCGTGTGAGCGAACTCGACGGGCGCGAGCGCGCCGGTGGCTAGCCGTCTGCGCCGACGTTTCGGCGGTACCGAGCTGGCCAACCGGCCCGACCATGCACTGGTCGGTGTCGTCCGTATCCCCGAACTGCAGCAGAGTCCGAGCCGGGCGATCGGCCGGCGCGTCTTCTGGGCAACCCTCGCGCTGCTGTTCACCTCGGTGGTCGTCTGGCTGGATCGCGCCGGTTATCGCGACGCCCAGGACAACGAGCTGTCGTACCTGGATGCGCTGTACTACTCGGCGGTGACCCTCTCCACGACCGGCTACGGCGACATCACGCCGATCACGCCGTTCGCCCGTTTCATCAACCTCGTCATCATCACGCCCTTGCGCGTGCTGTTCCTGATCGTGCTGATCGGTACCACCCTCGAGGTGCTCACCGAACGGTCGCGGCAGGCGCTCAAGATCCAGCGTTGGAGGAATACCGTGCGCAATCACACCGTGGTCATCGGTTATGGCACCAAGGGCCGCACCGCGGTTGACGCGATGCGGGGTGACGGCATCAAGCCCTCCGAGATCGTCGTCGTCGACGCCGACGCCACCGTGCTCGAGGCGGCCGCCTCCGACGGGCTGGTCACGGTGCGCGGCGACGCCACCAAGTCCGACGTCCTCCGCCTGGCCGGTGTCGCCCACGCGACGAGCATCGTAGTGGCCACCAGCCGCGACGACACCGCGGTCCTCGCCACGCTCACCGCCCGCGAACTCAATCCGCGGGCGAAGATCGTCGCGTCGATCCGGGAGTCGGAGAACACCCATCTGATGCGTCAGTCCGGCGCCAACTCGGTCGTGGTGTCGTCGGAGACCGCCGGCCGCCTGCTCGGGATCGCGACGATGACCCCGTCGGTGGTCGAGGTGATCGAGGATCTCCTCACCCCGGACGCCGGGTATGCCATCGCCGAACGGGAGGTCGACCCGACCGAGACCGGCGGATCGCCCAGCCACACCCGCGACATCGTCCTCGGCGTCGTACGGAACGGTGTGCTGCACCGCGTCGACGACAGCGCGGTCGAGCAGATCGAGGTCGGCGACCGTCTGCTGTACGTCCGCAAGAGCCCCAACGACGACTGACCGATCCGCTGCATCCGAGAAAGGATTGTGCGACAGTGCATTTCGAGCTGCCCGAACCGCCCCTGCTGTCGCGAGCGGTGTTCGACCGCGCGGACGCGATCCGCGACGACGCGCCACGGATGGCCGCCGGCTGGCCGACGGCGAAGGTGCTGCTGATCGACGCGGCCGGTCGCTACCCGGTGACCGATGCCGGTGAGCTGCACTGGGTCGCCGCCACCACCGTCGCCCAGGCGCCGCCCGCGGACGCGGTCATCCTCGGGTTCGACGCAGCGGACGGCGACGGGGGAGCCGACCTGTGGACACGGCGGGTGGACCACATCGACGGACCGACCGATGACGCCCGACGCGGTGCGACGCGTCTGTCCGCCGACGAGGCGGGCCTGCTCGCCACCGCGCTGGGAATCCTGAACTGGCACGAGACCGCCCGTCATTCTCCGGTCGACGGTTCGGTCACCCAGCCCGCGCGAGGCGGCTGGGTCCGGCGCAGCGTCGACTCCGGACGGGACGAGTTCCCGCGGACCGACCCGGCGATCATCACCGTCGTCCACGACGGCGCCGATCGGATCCTGCTCGGCCGGCAGGCGGTGTGGCCGGCCGGCTGGTATTCGACGCTGGCCGGTTTCGTCGAGCCGGGGGAGTCGCTCGAACAGTGTGTGCTGCGGGAGGTGCACGAGGAGGTCGGGATCGTGGTGCGCGAACCGCGCTACCTGGGAAGCCAGCCGTGGCCGTTCCCGCGATCGCTCATGCTGGGTTTCGCGGCGATCGGCGACCCGGCCGACGAACTGGCATTCCTCGACGGCGAGATCGGCGACGCGCAGTGGTTCCACCGCGACGAGGTCCGGGAGGCACTGGCCCGCGGCGACGGCTGGTCGCGCGCCGAGGCGCCGGGTTCCGACGACGCCGACCGCTTGCGTCTTCCCGGGTCGATCTCCATCGCGCGGTCGATGATCGAGGCCTGGGCGGCCGGTTAGCGCGGCCGCGTGCCCTGTTCCTGAGAATGGGAGATGCGACCCCCATCGCCCCCTGAGGAGTGCTCCTGAGGATGAAAGATGCGACCCCCATCGCCCCCTGAGGAGCGTCCGGAGCTTGCGGAGGGCGCGTCACGAAGGGTGCCAAATCGGGGCGAAGGGCTGGGCGAGATGCCCAGCGCGTCAGACGCCCAGCTTGGCCTTGACGTCGGCGATGGAGGGGTTGGTGGCGGTGGTGCCGTCGGCGTAGAGGACGGTGGGCACCACGTGATTGCCGCCGTTGACACTGCCCACGAACTCCGCGGCGTCGGGGTTCAGCTCGATGTCGATCTCCTGCCAGCTGATGCCGCTGCTCTTCAGGCCGGTCTTGAGGCGGGCACAGAATCCGCACCACGACGTCGTGTACATGGTCAGTTCGCCGGTGTCGGAGGTGCGGGCGCCGGCCTCGTCGTCGATCACGTTGCTCATGGGTCTCATAACACCATGTCCGGGCCGGCTGTTCCCGGTTGCGTCGTTCTCCCCTGCGGGCGGCGTCGGTGGTTGGTGACATAGTGGACGCCGTGCCTCACCCGACTTCTGCTGCGAACCCCGAGTCCTCGCCTCGTGCCTCGTCGCCGGTGAGTCGAGGCGCGGTCGAGGGGCTCGACCCCGAACAGAGTGCCGCGGTCCTGGCGCCGCGCGGACCGGTGTGTGTGCTGGCCGGGGCGGGTACGGGCAAGACGCGGACCATCACCCGACGGATCGCCCACCTCATCGACACCGGGCAGGTGAATCCCGGTCAGGTGCTCGCGGTCACGTTCACCGCACGGGCAGCCGGGGAGATGCGGACCCGGTTGCGCGGTCTGGGTGTCGGCGGCGGTTCGGGGGGCAGCGTCGCGGCCCAGACCTTTCACGCCGCTGCGATGCGCCAGTTGCGGTATTTCTGGCCGCGGGCGTTCGGCGACGCACGATGGGAACTCCTCGACAACAAGTTCCCGCTCATCTCGCGCGCGGCCCGGCGCTCCGGTCTCGACACCGCCACCGACACCCTGCGCGACCTGTCGTCGGAGATCGAGTGGGCCAAGGCCTCGCTGATCTCACCGGAGAACTATGTCGAGGCCGTCGGCCGGCTCGGCCGCGAGTCCCCGGCGCCGCCGGCGAAGGTCGCTGCCGTGTACGGGCATTACGAGGACGCCAAGGTCTCACCCGACGGCGACCGGTTGCTCGACTTCGACGACATGCTCATCTACATGACGCAGATCCTCACCGCCGAACCGGGAGCGGCGGACGAGTTCCGTTCGCGGTACCGGTGTTTCGTCGTCGACGAGTACCAGGACGTGACCCCGGTGCAGCAGGGTCTGCTCGACGCCTGGCTCGGCGAGCGCGACGATCTGACGGTCGTCGGTGACGCCAACCAGACGATCTACACCTTCACCGGCGCGTCCCCCAACCATCTGCTGGACTTCAGCCGCCGGTTCCCCGAGGCGACGGTCGTCCGCCTGGAGCGGGACTACCGGTCCACTCCGCAGGTCGTCGACCTCGCGAACCGGGTCATCGGTGCGGCCCGAGGACGGATCGCGGGCACCCGCCTCCGCCTCGTCGGACAACGACCCGCCGGCCCGGCACCGCAGTTCGCCGAGTACGACGACGAGCCCGCCGCGGCAACGTCTGTCGCCATCGAGATCAAACACCTCATCCGTGCCGGGGTCGCGCCCGCGGAGATCGCGATTCTGTATCGCGTCAACGCGCAGTCGGAGAACTACGAGCAGGCGCTGACCGAGGCGGGCATCCCGTACCAGGTCCGCGGCGGCGAGGCGTTCTTCGCGCGCACCGAGGTCCGGCAGGCGATGCGGCAACTCGCCACTGTCGCCGGTCGCGAGGTCAGGCCCGACGTGGAGATCCTCGACGTCGTGCGAGCAGTCCTCGGCGAACTCGGGCTCACCGAGGAAGAACCGTCGGGCACACAGGCGCGGAGCCGCTGGGAGTCGTTGAAAGCGCTGGTCCAGCTGACCGAGGACATGGTGGCCGAGAATTCCGAGCTGACGCTGCCGCAGCTGTCGGCCGAGCTCGCGGCCCGCGCCGAGGCGCGTCACCCACCGACCGTGCAGGGCGTGACGCTGTCCTCGCTGCACGCGGCCAAAGGACTCGAATGGGATGCGGTGTTCCTCGTGGGACTCACCGACGGGTCGCTGCCCATCAGTCAGGCGATCAAGGGCTCGTGGGAGGAGGTCGAGGAGGAACGCCGGCTGTTCTACGTCGGCGTCACCCGCGCCCGCGAGCACCTGCACCTGTCGTGGGCGCTGGCCCGCAACGAGGGAGGCCGCGCCCGCCGGCGGTCACGGTTCCTCGCCGACCTCGTTCCCGACGACTCGCCCGCCTCGCCGATCGCGAAGGAGCGCACACCCCGCCGCGGACCGACGTGCCGGGTCTGCGGTTCACGGCTGATGGATTCGACCGCGACACTGCTCGGCCGGTGCGCCGGATGCCCGTCGGACCTCGACGAGGGGCTGTTGGTCTCGCTCAAGGAGTGGCGTCGCGAGCGGGCCCTGGAGAAGAAGGTTCCGGCGTTCGTCGTCTTCTCCGACAAGACGCTCACCGCGATCGCCGAGCAGCGTCCCACCGATACCGCTGCGCTGGTGGCGATCTCGGGGATCGGGGCCAAGAAGGTCGACGAGTACGGCGAGGACATCCTCGACCTCGTCAAAACTGCAGGTCAAAAATAGGTTGTGCGTGTTTCGGCCCAGCGTCTAGTCTGATTCCCGTCAGTACGGGGATCGGCCGAGTGTGTCCGTCACGCGGCCCCAGCAGAATCACCGACGACCGACGACAAAGCGACAAGCCACGAGACCAGAAGGGAGCGGATCAGTGAACGGAATCATCGTGCGCCAGGCCGGCATCTGCCAGTCTGCGGCGAAACTGAGCGCGGCGAACGCGTATGCGACCACATCGCATGCGGCGACGCCGAACCAGCCCGCCATCGCGCGTACCGGTCGCACCCGCTCCTGGATGCCGGTCGCCCGAGCGTGCACGAGCTTTGCACGCCCGGTCGCCCTCCCTCCGGCGGCTCTGCACCTGGCAGCCGAAGCGCGCGTAGCGCGAATCGCACCGCCCGCAGCAGCAGCACCCGCGCCGCGTCGGTTCCCCGTTCTGTTCCGAAGTTCCCGGAGTTAGATCTCCGAGACAATCCGGGCCACGGGCGAATCGCAGAGGCGACACCCGTGGCCCTCTTTTTTTCTGTCATCCGAATCTCCGCCCCGCTAGGGGTCTCGGACACAGAGCCACATCGAGGACTCGGGTTCAACACCCCAAACGAGCAGATGTGGAGAATCCCAATGACTGTCGAATGCGTACTCGAGTCCTGTATGTCGGCGGACCGCGCAGCGACCGCCCGGCTCGACCTGCCCTGCCAGGTCGCCGACGCAGATCTGTGGTTCGCCGAAGACCCCCGTGACCTCGAGCGTGCAAAGGCGATGTGCGCCGAGTGCCCGCTGCGGACCCAGTGCCTGCAGGCCGCGCTCGATCGGTCCGAACCCTGGGGGGTCTGGGGCGGCGAGATCTTCGAACGAGGCGCCGTCATCGCACGCAAGCGTCCCCGCGGCCGCCCGCGCAAGAACGTTGCGTGACAACGACAACGAAAGAAACGACACCGACGCCGTGAGCAGATGCTCGCGGCGCCGGTGTCGTTTCTGCGTGTCGTGTCGGCGTGTGGTGTCTGCCGGGGCGGGGTCAGTCGCCCAGGCCGGGAACCCACTCCTCCATGATGGCGCGGTAGGGAGCGTGCGCCTCGAGTTGCGAGGCGATGCCGACGCAACCGCCGAGCACGCGGAAGACCATCACGAAACGCTTGGGCACGTTGAGGTTTCGTGACGTCTTGTACACCTCGCCCCGGACGTCGGTGGCCTTGCCCGCGGCCCGTTGCATCCACTTCCGCGTGAAGTGGAACGACTCGGAGAAGAGCGGATCGACGTACGGACGCAGGTAGGCCTCGAGGTCGGCACTCGTCACCTTGTTCGCGTGGGACGGACGGATGAACTCGGCCGAGATCATGAGTTCTTTGAGCTCGTCGTACTTCTGGTCGCGTGCCAGCCGGAGGATCGGGCCGGTCTCGGGCGGGAGACCGTCCGGATAGTGACCCACCGCACCGAAGTCGAGGACACCGAAACGTCCGTCGGTGGCCAGGAAGAAATTGCCCGGATGCGGGTCGCCGTGCAGGAGCCCGACCCGATACGGGGAGCTGACCTCGAACTCGGCCATCTTCGCAGCGGCATCGTCGCGGGTCTTCTGGTCACCGGTGGTGATGACCTTCGACAGAGGAACGCCGTCCACCCACTCCGAGACGACGACCTTGGGTGCGCTCGCGACGACCTTGGGGACGAGGAAATCGGGATGACCGTCGTAGGCCTTGGCGAAGGCGCGCTGGTTGTCGGCTTCACCGAGATAGTCGAGTTCGGCCTCGGTCCGGTCGATGAGTTCGTCCATCATCGCCTTGACATCGGTGCCGGGGGACAGGCGCTGCAGGAGTCCGGACATGCGGGACAGGGTCTTCAGGTCGGCCTTCAGGGCGTGATCGGCGCCGGGATACTGCACCTTGACCGCGACCTCGCGGCCGTCGGACCAGACCCCCTTGTGGACCTGTCCGATGGACGCAGAGGCAGCCGGCACATCGGAGAAGTCCTGGAAACGCTCGCGCCAGCGGGTACCGAGCTGCTGGTCGAGCACCTTGTGGACCTTGTCCGCCGGCATGGGCGGTGCGTCGGCCTGCAATTTGGTGAGGGCTTCGCGGAAGGGCTCGCCGAATTCGTCGGGGATGGCGGCTTCCATGATCGAGAGCGCCTGCCCGACCTTCATGGCGCCGCCCTTGAGTTCGCCGAGGACGGCGAAAAGCTGTTCGGCGGATTTCTCCAGGAGCTCTTGGTTGACCTCGTCTCGGTCCCTGCCGACCATGCGCTTGCCGAAACCGGCAGCGGCCCGACCGGCCATACCGATCGGAAGAGAAGCCAGTTTCGCGTTTCGGCGACCCTGTCCTTTGGTGATGTCGGTCATAGCATCCTTTCCGCGTCACACATTAGACGACCTGGCTCGTGAATCCGGTACGGGACGACAATCGCAGTCCGGGTGCGGCGACCACCGCTTGATGTTGAGTCGAGTCGGGTCGTCGCGCACCTCCAGCACGCGATCCAGCAGCTGCGGGACCGGCGGCGGATTCGAACTCGGCCGCTCGTCGTGCACGGCGGCCACCAGCCGTTCGATCTGGGAGTGCGCGATGGCGGTGGTCATCGCCAGGATGGTCGGACTCGCCTGTCCCGACGTTCGGATCAGTTGCACGGCCAATGCCGGCCACTCCGGGTCCGCGTCGGACCGGTGCCGGTCGGCGCACATCAGGCAGCTGGACAGACCGGGCAACACCAGCGGCCCGACTATGCCCACCCCGTCTCGCACCCGGACCAGCAGGTGGGGGATCCGGGCGCGGGTCAGCGCGAAGACGACCCGCGGGTCGTGGACGACGAAGTCGGTCAGGATCACCAGGTCGGTGTCGATGGCGTCGAGCGAGCCGTCGGGGAGTCGGCGCATGGTCCGCCGGGCAGATCTGCCCGTGCCACCCAACGAACTCGTCAGTTGCTCGCTGATCGGTCCCTGACCGTGGATCAGGATGCGGAATTCCGGCGTGCGGCGATCGACATCGACGACCGCGCGGCCGGCCGCCACCAGACTGCTCAGGACGAGGTCGAGGTCGTCGTCGTGCAGGCCCGCGCGGCGGGCGCGGCGGGCGAAGGTGTCCGTCGTGCACGTGTCCTCCAGCGACCGCAGCAGCGCGGCAACGGAATGCGCCGACACCGCGGCGTCGAACTCGAGGAGCAGGCTGTCGGCCGGATCGATCCCGACCCGGACCGAGTTCCCGGGCTGAACGAGAATCGGCGTACCCGGTAGCAGCCGTGGCACCGCGGTCGAACGATCCGCGCGGGTGGGAGGCGAGATGGCGCTGGAACTCGTCCGGGCTGGCGACATGCGGCAACTCTGCCAGCCGGACGCCTTCAGTGACGTTCGGTGAGCAGGTTATCCACAACACGGCCGGATCCACCGAGGGTGTGGATCTACGATCCGCCTTGCGCCGAGTCGTCACCGGGGTCGCCTCCGGATTCGGGTGTCTGGGGACCGGGGCGCTTGCGCTCATCGCCGCGCGCCTTCTCGTCGGCGATGGTCTTCTCGAGTTGTGCGATCGGGTCGTCGAGTTCGTCGCCGGCCAAGAGACGATCGATGAAACCGGCGGGATTGTCGAGGTCGTCGGAATCGGGCAGCAGATCCGGGTGAGCCCACACGCCGTCCCTGGTCGCGACGTCGGTCGCCTCCAGCGTGCGACGCCACAGCTCCGACGCCTCGCGGACCTTGCGGGGTCGGAGCTCGAGACCGACGAGGGTCGCGAACGTCTGCTCGGCCGGCCCGCCCGAGGCGCGCCGGCGGCGCATGGTCTCGGTGAGTGCGCCGGTGCTCGGGATCCGATCGCCGAGTGCTCGCGTCACGACCTGCTCCACCCAGCCCTCGATGAGGGCGAGCAGGGTCTCGAGGCGGCCGAGCGCTGCCTTCTGCTCAGGGGTCGTGGTCGGCTCGAACGACGTCGACGAGTTGATGAGCTCCTCGAGTTTCGAAGGGTCGGAGAGCAATTGGGTCGGGTCGATCCCGGCGGTGGCGTCGGTGATCCCGCTGAAGTCGATACTGATTCCGCGGGCGTATTCCTCGACGGTGGTCAGCAGTCGCTGACGCAACCAGCCGACGTGGGTGAACAGGCGCACATGTGCGGCCTCACGCGCGGCGAGGAAGACGATGATCTCCTGCGCCGGCTGCTCGAGACCTTCGGCGAACTTCGCGATCGCCTCGGGAAGCAGGACGGCGATGCCCTCGGGCGCCAGCGGCAGGCCGACGTCGGTCGACGTCAGCACTTCCTTGGCGAGCTGTCCGAGGCCCTGGCCGAGCTGCGTGCCGAACGCCATGCCGCTCATCTGGGTGAGCATCCCGATCATCGGGCCGGCGAACTGCGCGGCCTCGGCGGGGAGGTTGTCCTGCCAGGTCCGGGCCAGCTGTTCGGCGACCGGATCGCACAGACCCTTCCACGTGTCCATGGACTCCTCGAGCCACTGGACCGGGGTCCACGCCACGGTCTGGGTGACCCCGCTGGGGAAGTTCGTCGCGTCGTCGAGCCAGACGTCGGCGAGGCGGACGGCGTCGGCCGACGCGGTGTTCTCCTTCTCGAGGATGGGGGTGAACGAACCGATCTGCTGCCGAGCCAGATTGGTCGCCACCGAGTAGTTCACCGGGCCGTCCCCGCCGCCGGCCATTCCCGCCCCCATGCCGCTGAACATGTTGCCCAGTTGCGAGAACATCTGGCCGATCATGTTGGGGTCGAAGTTCGACGGGTCGAAGTCGCCGCCCGGCCCGCCCCCGAACCCCTGGCCGCCCCCGAATCCGAACGGATTGGACCCGCCGAACGGGTTGCCGCCGGGATTGTCGCCCGGCTTGTTCTTGTCACCGCTGTTCTTGGCGCGGTCGTCGTCGCCGTCATCGGACGACGAGAAGCCGAAGGGCAGATCACTCATGGGTTCCACCGTACCGCCCGGTGAGGCGCGCAAACGGCGACGACTGTTCGCCCTGCGCGTAGTCGGCTCATGCTGCCTCGGCGCGGCAGGCTCGTCGTCGCCGCGGGGCACTATCGTGTGCGGAATGAGTTCGAGCCCCCGCTTCCGGAGAATCGCCGCGGCCGCGGTCTCCACCGTGGTCCTGCTGGCGTTGCTGGTGGTGGGCACACAGGTGCAGGTGCCCTACGCCGCACTCGGACCCGGACCGACGCTGAACACGCTCGGCACGACGAAGGTGGAGGACGACGGCGCGGTCGTCGAGCGCAAGGTCGTGCAGATCGACGGGGCGGCAACCGATCCGACGACCGGGCACCTGAATCTCACCACCGTCTCAGTCCGGGATGGGCTCTCGCTCTTCGACGCGCTGGGCATGTGGTTGTCGGGCACCTACTCCCTCACTCCCCGTGATCAGGTCTATCCGCCCGACCGCACCACCGAACAGGTGCAGCAGGAGAACGCCCAGCAGATGACGGGTTCGGAGGAGAACGCGACGGTCGCCGCGCTCCGCTACCTGGACCGGCCGACGGCGCTGCGCGTCGCGAGCGTCGGACCCGACGGGCCCGCGGTCGGGGTGCTGCGCGCCGGTGACGAGGTCGTGGCGGCCGGGGGTGTGCCGGTGGAGACCGGCGAACAGCTCCGGAAGGTCGTCGGTGACAACCCGCCCGGAACCGTGCTCCCGCTCGAGATCATCCGTGCCGGCGCCCGGCAGACCGTGTCGGTCACGCTCGGCAAGCATCCCGCGAACCCCGACGACGGGTATCTCGGTGTCGTCCCGGAGGTCGTCAACGCCGATCCCCGGCTCGAGGTCACCTACACGGTGGGGGACATCGGCGGGCCGTCGGCCGGGATGATGCTGGCACTCGCGGTCATCGACCAGCTGAGTCCCGGCGAATTGACCTCCGGCAAGTTCATCGCCGGCACCGGCACCATCACCGACGAGGGTGCGGTCGGACCGATCGGCGGCATCACGCACAAGACCCGCGCCGCGCGCGACGCCGGCGCGACGGTGTTCCTCGTCCCGGCCCGCAACTGTGCCGAAGCGGTCTCCGAGCGACCGGACGGACTCGAGCTGGTCAAGGTCGACACCCTCGACGGCGCGGTCGACGCGCTGGGTGCGATCGGCGCGGGACGTCCCTCGCCGACCTGCTGACGCGGCACCGGCACCCGCGGGTCAGCTCCGCCCGGGTGTCTCCGGCTCATCGGGGGCGAAGGTGTCGTGCAGTGCTTCCCGCAGTTCGAGGGCCAGCTGCGGATGGGTGAGCAGCTCGGGTTTCTCGTCGGGGATCGGACGTAGCCGCATCAGGGCCAGGTCGGTGCCGTTGCGCAGTACCCCGACGACCAGGCGGGCGACCTCCTCGTCCGGGTGCTGCTCGCCGGTCTCGGTGACGACGTAGCGCGGCGTGAGGTCATCGTCGTCCTCGGGCTCGACGATGATGATCTCGATGGCCACCGCGGCGCCGGCGACCGCCGGGGGCCAGATCGCCGACGCCAGGAACTCGTCGAGGTCGGCGACATCCTCCTCCTCCACGGGCGTGAAGACCGGGCCGTCCGCGGAGATGACGTCGGGAAGACGTTCGGCGAGCAGGGCGGTGGGTGCCAGCGCGAACACCGACGGCGGCTGTCCCCAGCCGCGCGTGTCGACGTGTTCCATGATCTCGCTCAGGGCACTGCCGAGGTCGTCGGTGGAAAAGGCACGAGGGGTGTTCGAGTCGCCGGGCACGTGCTCATCTTGCCTCGCAGTGCCGCACGACGACGACCCCGCCGTGCCGCGAGGGAACCACCGACGTGTCGCGATCGTTGAGCGGGCGCCCCGAGTGAGTTGGTCACCCGGGTGGTGCCAGTACAGTGGGCACCACGCCCAGCAGGCAATCGTGTGCGGGTGGTGTCCGGGTTGAGAGCTTTGGAGAGTGGGTCTGGTGGGCGTCCGAGGGCCGGCGGGAATGCCGACACTGTCACGCAGGAGCAAGATCATCATCGGGCTCGGCGTGGCCGTCCTGGTGCTGCTGCTCGTCGGGCCACGCCTGGTCGGTCTCGCGACCGACTGGCTCTGGTTCTCCAACGTCGGGTATTCCGGCGTCTTCACCAAGGTGATCTGGACCCGTGTGATCCTCTTCGCGGTCACCACGATCGTCGTCGGGGCCATCATCTTCGGCGCGGTGTCCCTGGCGTACCGCAGCCGTCCGGTGTTCGTCCCGACCGCGGGACCGAACGATCCGCTCGCGCGCTACCGCACCGCCATCATGAGCAAGGTCCGCTGGTTCGCGATCGTCCCGGCGGTGATCATCGGCGCGCTGGCCGGCCTGGTCGCGCAAGGATCCTGGGCGACGGTGCAGATGTTCCTGCACGGGCAGTCGTTCGGGCGGACCGATCCCCAGTTCAACCTCGACATCGGGTTCTACGCCTTCGACCTGCCGTTCTACCGGTTCGTGTTGAACCTGTTGTTCGTCGTGGTCGTGGTCGCCTTCCTGGCGAACCTGGTCACCCACTACCTCTTCGGCGGAATCCGTCTGGGCCAGGGCGGCGGTACGGTCACCACCGCGGCACGAATCCAGCTGGCAGTTCTGGCCGGCACCTTCCTGCTGTTGAAGGCGGCCGCCTACTGGCTCGACAGATACTCCTTGTTGTCGAGTCAACGAAAAGCCGAGATCTTCCCCGGCGCGAGCTACACCGACATCAATGCGGTGCTGCCGTCGAAACTCATCCTGATGGCGATCGCGGTCATCTGTGCGGTCGCGTTCTTCGCCGGGATCGTGCTCCGCGACCTCCGGGTGCCGGCACTCGCCACCGTCCTGATGCTGTTCTCCGCGTTGCTCATCGGGGTCGGCTGGCCGCTCACGATGGAGCAGTTCTCGGTCAAGCCGAACGCGGCGCAGAAAGAAGCCGAATACATAGACCGCGCGATCACGTCGACGCGCGAGGCGTACGGGATCGGGCCGGACAAGGTCGTCACCCAGAACGACTGGACTTCCCGACCGGCCACACCGGCACTCGTGAACAGCGACGTGCCGACACTGTCGAACGTCCGCGTCCTGGACCCGAACGTCGTGTCGCCGACATTCATCCAGCAGCAGCAGCGGCAGAACTTCTACGGGTTCCCGACCCAACTTGCGGTCGACCGCTATCGCATCGACGGCGAGCTGCGCGACTTCGTGGTCGCGGTGCGCGAGCTGGACCCCAGTCGCTACCTCGAGAACCAGCAGAACTGGCTGAACAAGCACCTCGTCTACACCCACGGGGACGGGTTCGTTGCAGCGCCCGCCAACCGGGTGAACGAGTCGCGCGACGTCAACGACATCGACGGCGGCGGCGACCCGTTCTACTACGTCAGCGACACCTCGAACTACCAGTCCGAGGAGTACAAGCGCGACGCCCCGATCAAGGTGGCGCAGCCCCGCATCTACTTCGGTGAGCTGCTCGCGAAGATCGACCCTGACTACGCGATCGTCGGTTCCGACGACGGACAGGCGCGTGAGCACGACATCGGTGACGACAAGTACACCTATCAGGGGCCGGCCGGGGTGTCCCTGGGCAACTGGTTCAACCGGGTGCTCTACATGGCCAAATACGCGGAGCGCAACTTCCTGCTGTCGGGGGAGATCAACTCGGCGTCGAAGATCATCTACAACCGCGACCCCCGCGACCGCGTCGAACAGGTCGCGCCGTGGTTGACGGTGGATTCGAAGACGTACCCCGCGGTCATGGAGGACGGCTCGATCAAGTGGATCGTCGACGGTTACACCACTCTCGACAACTACCCGTATTCGCAGCCGACCTCGCTGCAGAGTGCGACCGCCGACGCCCAGGACCTCAATCCCGGGCAGACCGGCCGCACCCAGGTCAACAAGACCGTGTCCTACGTGCGCAACTCGGTGAAGGCGACCGTCGACGCCTACACCGGTGAGGTGGAGCTGTACCAGTTCGACACCGAGGACCCGGTGCTGAAGACGTGGATGGAGGTCTTCCCGGGAACGGTGAAGTCTCGCGCCGACTTCGACGCGCAGACGTCGCTGCGGGAGCACGTCCGCTACCCCGAGGACATCTTCAAGATCCAGCGGTCGCTGCTGACCCGCTACCACGTCGATTCGCCGCAGACGTTCTTCCAGGCGAGCGACTTCTGGTCGGTGCCCTCGGATCCGACCGATCCCGATGCCGATCAGCGCGGACTCGATCAGCCGCCGTACTACTTCGTGGCGTCCGACCCGGAGAGCGGACAGCCGACGTTCCAGTTGACCTCGGTTCTCACCCGACTCAACCGGCCGATCCTCGGTGCATACGTGACGGTGTCGTCGAACCCCGAGAACTACGGGCAGATGACGGTCAAGCAGCTGCCCGGGAACGCGCAACGGTCGGGTCCGAAACAGGCCTTCAACCCGATGAAGACGGACCGCAAGGTCGCCGATTCGCTGAAGCCCCTTGAGAACAATGCGACAGTGACGTTCGGCAACCTGCTCACTCTTCCGGTCGGAGACAACGGGATTCTGCACGTCGTCCCGGTCTATGCACAGGCGCAGGGCCAGGAAGCTTTCCCCCGCCTGTTCCGGGTGATCACCCGGTACGAACCAGCTGAACGAGTGGCAAGTATCGGTTACGCGCCGACTACTGCGGCCGCACTGCGGCAGGTCGGCATCACACCCGCTTTGGGAGTGATCCCCGACGACCAGGAGCCGACCGAGCCGGACCAGGCCGGGTCGCCCGACACAGGCACCCCGACTCCGAATGAGCCACCGCAGCAGGGTGATTCGCCGGAGCGCGATGCTGCCGCGAAGGCCATCGGAGATGCCATCACGGCCTTGCGCCAAGCTCAGCAGGGTGGGGATTTCGCCGCATACGGTCAGGCGCTCGACCAGTTGAGCCAGGCTGTTGCCCGGTACGAGTCACTGGCCGCGCCCAACTAGTCGAGGTTCGCCCTGTCACCGAGCGCTACGTGTGCGAGGTATCGCTAGCCGCGATATTTCCGCAGGTAGCGCTCGGTTTCGTTGGGGGTGTTGTCGGGGAGTACCGGACTGTGGTGGTGTCGATGACCCAGCGAGAAGAAGATCGACACCGCGGTGGCGAACGCGGCGACCATCAGCAGGCCGCAGACGATCGCGGTACCCACGTTGCCGACGGCCATGTGGACCAGCCAGAGTGCGGCCATGGCGAACCCGCCCAGTGCCAGGACGAAACCGACGAAGCTCATCGGATGATTGCCGTGGCTCTCGTGGTGGAAACGGTGAGTGTTCATGGTTCCTCCTCGGCGGTGGCCTCTCGTGTGCCGAGTGTACGCCCGATGTGATCGGCATCACATTCAAGGACCCACGCCGGCGGCCTCCGGCGACCTCGCGCCGACCTGCGGCTACGTGCCGGAAGTGACCGCCGTCACGGGCGTTTGCCCAGGTCGCGACAGGTTGGGGTATCGATTTGCATCGCTGACGAACCGCTGTGTAACGTTGTGTTCACCAACGCGGGGTGGAGCAGCTCGGTAGCTCGCTGGGCTCATAACCCAGAGGTCGCAGGTTCAAATCCTGTCCCCGCTACCAACGCCAAGAACCCCCGCCCGGGACTCCCGGGCGGGGGTTCTTGCTATCTGCCGACACCTCGGTGGGCGAAGTCCTCTCGGCGACGACGATCCCTCGAGGGAGGCCGGCGCACTCACACCGGTCGACTCGCCGACCGGACTCGAGGTGCTTCGAGTCGAGGTCGGGTGATCCGATCTGCTGATCCCGGTCGACGGCGAGAAGGCCGCCGCCGATCACGTGCCCAGCCGCCCCGGGGTGCCGATCGACCGGTTTGGCGGGGACAGCCGCACGAAGTCTGCACGGGTATGCCGGTGACACGAGCTCCAGACCGCCTGTGACCAGGCGATTTGACGTCGAGTGGAGTGGTGCGTAACTTATGTCGAGTCAGCGCGCCACGGCGCCG